>DATARE010000416.1:0-6508 GCA_036264295.1 Micropepsaceae bacterium
TGCCACGGCAGCAACAGCAGCGGCAGGAGGCCGACATTCATGATCACCGAAATCGCGGCGAACCAGACGAGAAACAGCGCCGAGCGCAAGATGAGGATCATGCGTCACGCATGGGGAAATGCGCCGGCTGCGGAAACCCGAACCATGCTGGCGAGATATTTGACGTATTCGCCGTGCAGGCGGCGGGCATTGTCCCATGACAGCGCGGTCACGGGATCGGCGGAAACCGGATAGGGGACAAGCTTCACATCCGGCATGGCGGCGGCGAATTCCACCAGGCTGCGCGGCATATGATAATTCGCGGTCACGACAATAAGGCTGCCATAGCGGTGCTCGCGCGCCCAAATTGCGGCTTCGGCGGCGTTGCCACGCGTGTCCTGCGCGGCAAATCCAAGATCGGCGCAGCAATCGAAGGCCGCGCCGCCATGCAGCAGCGCTTTCAGCGCGTGCTTGGAAATGACCTTGTTGACCCCGGTGATCAGCAAACGCTTGCCATTGCCGTTTTCCAGCAGCGTGACCGCCGGAGCCAACCGGCCGCCCCCGCCGGTCAGCGCCACAATGGCATCGGCTTTGGCAGCGGCGCTGCCGCGCGGCGATGGGAGATTGGCGACAAAGAATGTGAAGCCCAGCGCGTACGCCACGAGCACGGCAGCCGCCAACGCAAGCAGCAGGGATAGGCCATAGCGCTGCCGTCGCTTGGCTGTGGCACGCGGCTGGCTGTGCTCTCCGCTGGTCATGGCTCGATTTTAGCGCAGCTAATAGAGTTCGTGCAGCGCCGCTATAACGGAAACCCGCGCCGTTACCCAGGCGATCAGGGCGGCAGCGGCCGGAATCGCTGCCAGCCAGGGCAGTTCGCGCAGCGCCAATCCGAGCGGCGGCAGGAACGAGACCGTCGACACGCCAAACTGATCGAGGCTGCCGGCGGCGACGAAAATCACCGCGGCGATGGCCGCTCCGCACGCCGCCGCGATCAAGGCCGCAACGAAATAATGCCATTCGAAGGCGCGCGCGATGAACCGGTCCTGCGCCCCCATCAGATGCAGCAATTGCACGATGTCATGATGCGCGGCGAGGCCGGCACGCGTGGCAAAGGCGACGGTGGCAGCGGTCCCCATCGCGATCAACGCCAGGATGACGAGCGCGCTGAGCACCACACTGTTGGCGGTGTTCTTCAGCCGCCCGATCCAGCGGCCATGGTCGTCGAGCACCGCATGCGGCGCGGCCGTTTTGAGACGCTGCTGCAAGGCGCCGAGGTCCGGAATGGCGCCGGGCGCGAGGCGCACATCGATCAGCCGCGGAAATGGCAGGGAGGCGATCACCGCGTCGCGCCCGAGCCAGGGTTCGACCAGCGCGAGATTGTCGGCATCGGACAGCGGATCGGCCGCGAGCACGCCGGGTATCGCGCGCACGATTGTCAGCGCCGCATCGACTTCCTTGGCCGGGGGGCTATCGCCCTCGGGCAGGATCTGGATGGTCAGCCGCCCCGAGAGACCGGCCTGCCAGGATTGCGCCGTGCGCTGCGCAATGAGCACACCCCCCAAGGCAAGTGCGGCGAGGAACGCCATCAGCGCGATGACGAGATCGAGCGATATCGCGCCTTCCTCGCGCGGGAGGATGCGCCCCACACGCCGGTCGCGCGGTCCTTGCGCTGCGGCCTCGCTCACAGGGTGCCCCGCATTTCGATCACCCGCCCGTCGATCAGCCGCATCTCGCGGGCCCGCGTGCTTTCGATCAGCGCCCGGTCATGGGTGGCGATCATCACCGTGGTGCCGAAGCGGTTGAGCTCGACGAACAGCCGGATCAGCCTTTCCCCCATATCGGGATCGACATTGCCTGTGGGTTCGTCGGCAAGCAGCAAATCGGGCTTGGCCACCACCGCACGCGCAATGGCGACGCGCTGCTGCTCGCCGCCCGAAAGGGTAGGCGGCTTGGCCTGGAGCCGCGCTCCGAGCCCTACCCAGGAAAGCAATTCTTCAACATCGCGGGTGTATTCCGCCGGACGGCGGCCGGCCAATCGTAAAGGCAGCGCCACATTGTCGAACGCGGAAAGATGATCGAGCAGACGGAATTCCTGGAACACCACACCGACGCGGCGGCGCAGGGACGGCAGGTCGTGACGCTTCAGCCGCGCCAAGTCGCGGCCGAACAGCGAGATCAGACCGCGCGACGGCTTTTCCGCCAGAAAGACGAGCTTGAGCAGCGTGCTCTTGCCGGCACCCGATGGCCCGGTGAGAAAGGTGAAGGAACCCGGCTCCAGCGCGAAACTGACATCGCGCAGAACCTCAGGTCCGGCGCCGTAACGCATGCCGACATTTTCGAACCGGACCATGCTCCTCTCGATGACAAGCCGAATCGGCAACCGCACGACCATAGCGAGAGGCCGCCGAATGCGCCAAGGTTAACGATGCTCTTGTCATGCCGCGACCGATGCTGCAATTTTGCAGCAATCCGGGGCGCGATTTAAGACCATGATTCTTACCTGCCCATCGTGCCGGACTCGCTATCAAACCGATGGCGCCAATTTCAAGGCGCCCGGCCGCAATGTCCGTTGCGCCAAATGTGGACATGTCTGGTTCGAAGCAGCGCCTTCTCCCGAAATCGCGAGCGAGCCCGAGCCCGTGATCGCGCCCTTTGCCGCCGCCCGCGAGAGCGCGCCCGCCGCGGCCGCCACCGTTGCGGAAGCCCAGCAGGAAACCGCCGAGCATGGCGCGCTCGACTTTGGTCCCGTGCCGGGTATCGAGCTGCCGGAATCCGTCATTGCGAATCTGCCGCGGCGGTCGCGTGGTGCCGCCTTCGCACAAGCGGTGGGCTGGGCGGCATTGATCTTTCTCATCGGCGCCATCGGCTGGGGAACGATTCAATACCGCGAGACGATCGCCAGCCTGTGGCCCCAATCGGCATCTTTTTATGCGCTGCTTCGGTTGCCGGTGAATGTGCGCGGCGTGGCTCTGACGAACATCGCGTACAAGCAGGATTATGAGGATGGCCAGCCGGTGCTCTCGGTCAGCGGCAAAGTCGTCAACATCAGCAAACGCGAGCAGCCGGTGCCGGAAATCCGCGTGGTGCTGTTGGACAATGCCAAGCACGAACTCTATCACTGGACCTTCGATGCCGGGATTCCGACGCTCAAGCCGGGCGGGGAAAGCCCGTTCATGACGCGGCTGTCGAGCCCGCCGCCCGAAGCACGCAATCTCAATGTGCGCTTTGCCGAGACCGGCGATCCGCGGTGACTTCAGGATCAATGATCCGTCCACGGATGGCATACGGCCCTTCTTCACCCCCCTTGAAAAGGGAGGGGTGAATTCGGCGCGAGCCGAATTCGGGGAGGGATCATGCTGTGGAGTCCACAAGTGACCCCCACCCGAGCCGCTGACGCCGGCTCGACCTCCCCCTGAAAAGGGGGAGGCGTAAAGGGCGATCAGAACTGCTTCAGCAGCCGCTCGATATAATCCAGCTCCTGCGGCGCACGGCTGGCTTCGCCCGCCCTGCGGCGCAGCTCTTCCAGGATTTCGCGCGCCCGGGCCAGATCGGATTGGTCCGGAATCTTCACCGTGCCGCCGGCCATCGAACCTGCCTGATCGAGCGGGCGTCCGAGTGGATCGGTCCGCTGCCCGTTCTGCTCATCCTTGCCCTCGCCCGGCTGCTGGCCGTTCGCGGTCATGATGTTCTTGGCAAGCTGCTGGGCGCTGTTGCGCAGCTCGTCGAGGGCGCGCTGCTGCGCCCCTTCGGCGTTCTGCAACTGATTGCCGGCCAGATTGTCCTTTGACTGGCCCATTTCGCGGCCGGCCTGATCCAACCCGCCCGGCATCTGCACGCCGTTCTTGGCAAGGTCCTGGATCACCTTGTCCAAGCGGTCGCGCAGGCCCTGCTGGTCCTGGGCAAGCGCGCTTGGGTCGTTCCCCTGGCCGGGAATGGGCTGGCCATTGGGCCCGAGCTGGCCCTGACCCGGACGCTGCTGACCGAACTGGCCCTGCCCCGGCTGGCCCTGCTGACCCATTTGGCCCTGACCCGGCTGGCCGCCCTGTTGGCCTTGTTGGCCCTGCTGGCCCATTTGACCTTGGCCCTGTTGGCCGCGCTGGCCCTGTTGACCCTGGCCTTGCTGCTGACGGAAAGTTTTGTCGAGAAGCTGGCGTTGACCGCCCATGATATCGCCGAGCCCCTGGAGCGCGTTGTTCATCGCGTTCTCCTGCGGGGTGCCCTGGCCCTGCTGGCCTTGCTGGCCCGGTTGACCGGGCTGGCCGCCGCGGCCGGCCATCATCTTCATGTTCTCGAGCATCTGCATCAGGGCGGCGAGCATCTGGCGGGCTTCATCACGATTGCCGGTGCGCGCGAGGTCCTCGATCGCTTTCAGGAGGTCCTGCAAATCCTTTTGCGACATCGTCCGCGCGCCGGGCGGCATCTGCCCCATCTGCTGATTGCCGCGCTGCGCATTGCGCGCCAGCTGCTGCATATAGCGCTGCATGGCCTGACGCAGCTTGTCCATGAGGGCGCGGATTTCTTCATCCGGTGCGCCGCGTTCCAGCGCATCCTGAAGCTGTTCCTGCACCCGGCGCAATTCTTCGGCGGCATTGGCCAGATCGCCATCTTCGATAGCGAGCGCCATATCCCACATGAAGTTCTGCGAGGTCTTGAAACCCGGATCGTTCTTGATGCTGGACAGACGGTAATTCAGCGACCGCAGAGCAAGGTAGTTGCTGTAATCGTTCTTGTAGAACTGATCGGGCCCGAGGCTGAGCGCATCGACCGCCATCTGCACCTGGGGCCGGGATTTCTCGCCATCGACGGCAAGGGTCTTGCGCTGTTCGATCAGCGATTGCGCCAGCGGTTCGGTGAAAACGCGCTGCGGCAGCTTGATGGTCAAAGGCGTGCTGGTGCCGATCTGGCCCGCCGCATCGGTCGCCTGAAGCGAGATGTGGACGTTCGAACCGGCATAGGCATGCGCCGTGAGATCGCGGAACACCGTGTCGGACACGGTGCGGCCCGAGCCGGGCACCGGCAATTCTACGGTGAGCGTTTCGGCGGTCTTGATCTCCTGGCCCTTGTCGTCGAGCGGACGCACGAGGGCTGCGGCTTTCACCACGCCGTAATCGTCCGTGCCCTTGTAGGAAAGTTTCAGCGCGGCGTTCTGCTGCGCCGAGGGCGTTTCGGTAAAGGCGATGGTCGGCGGCTTGTCCGGGATGACGACGAAATAATAATCGCCATAGCTGTGCGAGCCGAGCCGGATTGCCACATGCGAATTGCTGGCGATGTTCAGCTTGGCCTCATAGCCGGCATCGCCTTTGACGAATTTCGGCTGGCCCCCCTTGGGCACAGGGCGGGCATCGATCACCGGCCGCGAGGACGTGCCCCTGAGACGCATCACCAGCGTGCTGTTGACCGGCGCCTGGATATCGCCCGACGAGGTCATGACCGTGGTGTCGGTCAGCGAGCGCGGCGGCAGGCCGGTATAGGTGGGCGGCGAAACCCACGCGACGAACACCGAATTGTCGACGCCATCGGCAAAGACCGGGAACAGGCCCGCGATCAGGCGCTGACCCGATTGGGGGCCCGCAATTACCAAACCCGCGATCACGCCGAGCAGCACGGCGAAACGCAGGCCCCGGGGATCGCGTTTGCCCATACCGGGCGAGGGGAATGACAGCTTCAGATTCTGCGCCGACGCCAGCAGCCGCAAAATATGGGCGCGCCAAAGTTTCTCGGCCCAGGGATCGCCCTTGCCGGCGGCGACCACGTCCATTCCTTCCGTGATCGGACGATTGGGCAAATCGCTGTCGCGTTCGACGCGCCGCGCGCCGTCTTCCCAGCGCGGACTGCGGAAATGCGAAAACGAACGCCAGAGAACGAAAAGCAGGGAGCTGAAAAACGCCAGCAGCAACACGGCATGGACGACGCCGGGGATCATGCCGAAGAAACCGACCAACGCGAGGATCGCGCCGGCGCCGAAAATACCGAGCGCAGGCCACATCGCCGGCCAAATCCGCTCCCACAGCAGAATCAACCTGGCAATTGCCACGAAGCGTTCCGCCTTTTGGCGGCGCGCTTCCCGTTCGTTCTTGGTCTCAGTGCTCAAGCCAGCCCGGAACCCGTTCCAGCGCAATCAGCGCTTCTAGCGTCATACGCGGCCTTACTACGCACCACTCGCGCCCGTTCACCATCACCTCGGCTGCGGGCGGCCGAGCATTGTAGGCGGATGCCATTACCGCGCCATAGGCGCCCGCCGTCATGATCGCCATCAGATCACTCCCCTGCATTTCGGGCAAGTCTCGATCATGCGCGAAGGTATCGGCGGTCTCGCACACCGGACCCACGACGTCGTAACGCCGGTTGGGGGTTTTCGGGTCCGGCGCAACAATCGGCAGAATATCGTGATGGGCATCGTAAAGGGCGGGCCGGATGAGATCGTTCATGCCCGCATCGATTACCAAAAAAGTCTTGGATTCGCCGGGCTTTGCATAGATAACGCGCGACACCAGAATGCCGGCATTGGCGGCGATGAGACGGCCCGGTT
>DATARE010000442.1:0-4680 GCA_036264295.1 Micropepsaceae bacterium
CAATTACGCCGGGTTGTCGAAATCCGCCAAGAATGTCGGGACTGTCGCCGGCTTGATTCAAATCAAAGCTATCATACGAAAAGACGCCAACAATAACATCGCCTACGAAGGAGCTGGTCATGGATATGACTTTGCGCGGAAAAATCCTGGATGTTCTGGCCAATGCCAAAGACATGACCATCGCCACGATTCGCGAAGACGGATATCCGCAGGCCACCGTAGTGAGCTATGCCAATGATGGCCTGGCCATCTATTTCGGCTGTGGCGATCAATCCCAGAAGGCCAAGAATATCGCGCGCAACAACAAGGTTTCCCTGACCGTGACCTGCGATTATCTGAGCTGGGATCATATTCAGGGCGTGTCGATGGGCGGAATTGCCGAACGTGTCACCGATCCTCAGGAGATTGCGCAAGCCGCGCGGCTGATGCTCATAAAATTCCCGCAGATTGTAAAACAGCTGCCTCCAAACGTGACCGGAATCAGCGATCTCACCGGCATGGCCTTCTATCGGATCACGCCGAAGGTGGTGTCGGTGCTCGATTATTCGCTGGGCTTCGGACACACCGAGCTGGCGACGGCGCCGTAATCAGCGTCCCTGCCAATTGGGTGCGCGCTTGGCCAGAAAGGCTTCGACGCCTTCCTTGAAATCGGCGCTGCCATAGGCATCGCGGATCAAATCGGCTCCGTCCGGCAGATTGGCCGTTCTGATGCGCCGGATCGCTTCCTTGGCATTGCGCATGGTGATGTGGGCATGGCCGAGCAGCTTCTTGCACATCTCCGCGAGCTTGGTTTCGATATCGCCCTCCGCCGCCAGCACATCCACAAAACCGCAGGCTTTGGCTTCTTCGGCGGAAATCATTTCCGCCAGCATCAGCATGCGCTTTGTCCGGCCCGGGCCGAACTGCGCCACCAGGCGCGCGACATTGCCGACCGAAAGACAATTGCCGAGCGTGCGGGCAATGGGAACGCCGAAACGCGCAGACGGTGCGGCGATGCGGAAATCGCAGGCCATCGCAATCGCAATGCCGCCGCCGACGCAGAAGCCTTCCACCACGGCGATGATGGGTTTGGCCACGCGCTCGATTTTGTCGATGGCGGCATCGATGCGCCGCTCATAGGCGATGCCGTCTTCGCCATCCTTGAAGGCGGTGAATTGCTGGATATCGGTGCCGGCCACGAAGGCGCCGCCCGCGCCGCGGAACACCGCCACACGCACATCGGCCTCCGACGCAATGGCATCGCAGGCCGCCGCCAAACCTTCATACATCGCCCAGGTCATGGCGTTGCGCGCCTCCGGCCGGTCGAACAGGACGGTGGCAACGCCTTCGTTCTTGCTGTAGCGAACGCGGCCTTCGCTCATGGGGCGGCTCCTTCGGCGCGCAGCTGTTCGCGCGTTTTGTCGTCGACGCCGAGCTCGCGCAAGATTTCGTCATTGTGCTGGCCGAGCAAGGGTGGCGGCAGACGCACGCGCTGCTTGGTTTCGGACAATTTCACCGGGAAGCCGATGGATTTCACGGTGCCTTCGACCGGATGCTCGAATTCCATTACCGCTTCGCGCGCCTTTGCATGATCGCTGGCCAGCGCTTGGGCGTAGTTCAGAATCGGACCTGCCGGAATTCCCGCTGCCAGCAGAATCTCGATCCAGTTGGCGGCGGTGCGGGCGGCGAAGGATTTTTCCAGCTCCTCGATCAAGGCCACACGATTTAGCAATCGGTCGGCGATCTTCCCAAACCGGGCATCGGCCAGGAGATCGGGACGTTCCAGCACCTCGCACAGCGTCTGCCACAATTTGTTGTTGTTCGCGCCCATGACGAAGAACGCATCGCTCGCGCGCACCGCCTGATAGGGCGCGCTGAAGCGGTTGGCGGTGCCGAGCGGGGTGGGGATGCGCCCCGTGCCCCAATATTCGGAAATGTCCCAGATGCTGAAGGCAATGGCGGCTTCGAACAGCGAGGCATCGACATATTGGCCACGTCCCGTTTTTTCGCGTCCGATAAAGGCGGAGAGAATTCCATACAGCGCAAAGAGGGCGCAGCCGATATCGGACACCGGCACGCCCGCTTTGGTAGGCGGCCCGTCCGGCTGGCCGGTGATGCTCATGACGCCCGCCATGGCTTGCGCGATGAGATCGAAACCGGGGCGCTGGGACCAGGGGCCGGTCTGGCCGAAGCCCGAAATGCTGGCATAGATCAGCCGCGGATTGATCTTGGCGAGCGTCGGATAATCGATGCCCAGCCGCTGGGTGACGCCGGGGCGGTAATTCTCGAGCAAGATGTCCGCCGTCTCGGTCAGGCGGTAGAACACGTCGCGTGCGGTCTTGCTCTTCAGGTTCAGCGCGAGGCTGCGCTTGTTGCGGTTCAGATTGAAGAAACCGAGGCTGTCATTGCCTTTGAGCTTGAACCCCATGGCGCGGCGCGTCTGATCGCCGCCATCGGGCGGTTCGATCTTGATGACATCCGCGCCCATGTCGCCCAACAGCATCGAGCAGAACGGCCCGGCCATGACCTGGCTGACGTCGAGCACGCGCACGCCTTGCAGCGGCAGGGCGGCGGCGGCATTTGCAGATTCGGCCATGAATGCTCCTCCTGAGCCGCGCGCGGGCGGCTCAGGGTAAGGATGGATGGGTCGAATCGCAAATTCGCATCCGGCGGATGCGGAGTGAAGCGCATTCTTTCAGAGCGGCAGGTTGCGGATGCTCCGGGTCAGGCGCGCCGCTGGGCCGCGAAAATGATGCCCAGGCCCGCAATCACCGCAACGATGCCCGCAATGGTCGGAATCGGCACATTGTGGCGCTCTTCCGAATTGATGTGCACCGGACCGATATTCGCCACGTTCTTGGTCTCGGTGAAGTTCACGTTCTGCACCACCAAGCCCACAATGCCGAGCACCACCAGAACGATGCCGATTGCCAACATATTCCTCATGCCGGTCCTCCCGAACGATCTCTCGGGAGGAAAACGGCCCGCTATGGCCAAGGTTCCAATTCGGGTGCCGGCGGGCTATTTCCGCCAGGCCACCACGACCGGTTCCGTCCATTGGATGATCGTGCCCGGCTTGAAATGCGGCACCGGCACATCGTCTGGCACGGGCGCGCTGTCCCCGGCATCGGCGGTGCGGAATTGGCAGGGCGCAAAGGCGTCGTCCGCCGCTGTTCTTTGCAGCGACACGAAATTCGTCAGGCTGGTCTTGGCCTGGTCGAGCGCGGCGGCGAAGGTTTCTTTCGCGCTGGCGCAATAGCCGGTGATGTCGCCGATGCTCTGGATCGAGGAGGCATTGGCAAGCCGGGTCTTGAAGGCGTGGTAATCCTCCGTTCCCGTCCTTCCGTTCAGGCGGCGGAAGAAATTCTGCAGCGCCCGGTCCGAAGCCTGCAGCTCCTTCTGATAGGAGGTCACGAACTTGTTGTAGAGCTGGGCCGCGTCGCAGGAGAGCGCGGCCACCATCAGCCGCTGCTGCAGGGCGGCGGCCTTCACCGCGGACATGTCTTCGGGGCGGGCACAGCCCGTCGCGGTCGCAGCCCAGACATTCCCCGCCATGCAGCTGAGCATCAAGCCGGCGGCAGCGGTTTTCAGGGATTTACGCATCGGTCCCCCTCATCGAGCGAGATCTCACGCTTGGATTTCTTAAGCCAAATCATATCATCCGAAATGCCCATAACCCAGTCAAAACTGCTGCTTCCTTAGGCAGCGTTTAACCGATTTGGGCGGATTTTTCTCTCTTCCACCAAAGGGAACGCACCAGCGGCCCTTTTCGGGCGCGAGAGCTTGCTATATGTCTCCCGGCCCGCGTGTGGGGCCGGAAAAGGAAAAATTATGGCCTATAAAGTCGCAGTCGTTGGCGCTACCGGCAATGTCGGCCGGGAAATGCTCAGCATCCTGGCGGAACGCCAGTTCCCGGCAAGCGAGGTGGTGGCGTTGGCCTCGACCCGCTCCACGGGCACCGATGTCTCATTCGGCGACGCCACGCTCAAGGTGAAGGCCCTCGATTATTACAATTTTGCCGGCACGGATCTATGCCTGATGTCGGCCGGCGGCGCGGTGTCCAAGGAATGGTCGCCCAAGATCGCTGCGGCCGGAACCATTGTGATCGACAATTCCTCGCAATGGCGCATGGACCGTCAAGTGCCGCTGGTGGTGCCGGAGGTGAATGCGGCCGCGCTGGACAACGGGATTCCCAAAGGGATCATCGCCAATCCCAATTGCTCGACCGCGCAGCTCGTGGTCGCCCTGAAGCCGCTGCACGATGCGGCCACCATCAAGCGCGTCGTGGTCGCGACCTATCAGTCGGTGTCGGGCGCGGGCAAGGATGCGATGGACGAATTGTTCTCGCAGACCAAGGCGGTCTTCACCAATGACGAGCTGGTCGCGAAGAAATTCCCCACGCGGATCGCCTTCAACGTCATTCCCCACATCGACGTCTTCATGGAGGATGGCTACACCAAGGAAGAGTGGAAGATGATGGCGGAGACCAAGAAGATTCTTGATCCCAAGATCAGGCTCTCCGCCACCTGCGTGCGCGTGCCGGTTTTCGTCGGTCACTCGGAAGCCGTCAATGTCGAGTTCGAGAAGCCGATCACGGCGGATGAGGCGCGCGATCTCCTGCGCAAGGCGCCCGGATGCCTCGTGATCGACAAGCTGGAGCCCGGCGGCTACGTCACGCCCTACGAGGCCGCCGGCGAGGAC
>DATARE010000562.1:0-2429 GCA_036264295.1 Micropepsaceae bacterium
CCACATCGACCGACGGATAATCCTGCGGCTGACCGAATTGAACGTCGCGCAGCACCGGCAGGGTGCTGAGCTTCTGCCGGACTTTTTCCCCGAACAGACGATTGTTGTCGAGATTGGGACCGCTGATGGCGACCTCAATCGGGGTCGGCGCGCCAAAGCTCATCACCCGGCTAACGATATCGGCCGGCTCGAACGAAACCTCCACCTCCGACATGTCTTTGGCGATGCGCTTGCGCAACCGTTCGCGCAAAGCGTCCATGCCACGGCCGATGCCGTTCTTGAGTTCGACCTGCAGCACGCTTTCCTGCGGACCGCTATTCCACAGATAGATGAAGTTGATGGGATAGGCCGAGCCATGGACACCGATGAGCGCCAGGGAAAGGTTGACATTGGCGGCGCCGGCTTCCTCCGTGACGAGGGCGAGAATCTTCTGGGTATAGGCCTCGGTCCGTTCGAGCTGCGTGCCGGCCGGCGCGCGGATTCGGAGTTGAAGCTGCGCCGTTTCCGCGCGGGGGAAGATGTCCGTACCCAGGCGGGGGAGAAGGACGGCGATTAAGCCTGCGGTCACCGCCAGATAGGCAAACACAATTGGCCAGCGCAACGAAATGAGCAGCCCCAAACGCGCGGAATACGCGCCTTGCAGGCGAACGAAGAAACCGGGGACGGCGGGTGTTTCGGCAGAATGAGACGCGCGCGATTTCCGGTGTGTCCAAACCGCCAGGATCGGCACCATCGTGCTCGCAAGCAGATAGGACGCCGCCATGGAAAAGCCCACCGCCAGCGACAAGGGCAGAAACAACGCGCGCGCGGCGCCTTCCATGCCAAAGGACGGCAGGAAGACAGCCACGACACAGAGCATCGCAATCAGCAATGGCAGGGCCACTTCGCGCCCAGAATCCGCCACGGCGCGCTCGATGCGCTCACCCCTTGCGACATGGGTGTGGATGTTTTCGATCGCCACGGTGGACATGTCCACCAGGATGCCCACCGCCAAAGCCAACCCGCCCAGAGTCATGAGGTTGACGGTCTGGCCCACCAGCCACAAGGCGAGCACCGCGCCGAGCAGCGAAATGGGGATGTTGACCACGACGATCAACGCGCTTCGCCAATCGCGCAGGAACAACAGCACCATGATGCCGGCAAGCAGCGCGCCCAGCAGTCCTTCCGTGGTCAGACCGGTAATGGCGCCTGTCACAAAGGGCGATTGATCGAACACGTAGCTGATCGAAACGTCGTCAGGCAGCGCGGCCTGAAACTTCGCCATATTGGCTTTCACCAAGTCGACCACGGAAAGCGTGGAGGCGTCGGCGCGCTTCGTCACCGGGATGTAGACGGTGCGTTTGCCGTTCACCAAGGCAATGCTGGTGGGAATATCCGATGCGTCCGTGACATGGGCGACGTCACGCACGAAGACGCCGGGAACGGCCCCGGTCCGGATCGCGACGGCTTCGAGATCCTTGACGTCCCGCACAATCGAGTTGACGGGGACCATGGGATACATGCCGTCGATATCGATATTTCCCGACGGGCTGATGGTTTCCGCATTCGCAATCGCGGCAACGATATCCTGGGTCGAAAGATTGTAGGCCTGCAGACGCTCCGGATCGACATTGACGACAATGCTTCGCGGGCCGCTGCCAAAGGGTGGCGGGGCGGATACGCCCTGAAGCGTGGCGAAGAGAGGGCGAACCGTGTTGAGCGCAAGATCCTGAATCTGACCCACGGTGCGCGTCGTGCTGGCAAAAGCGAGATAGCCGACAGGAACGCTTCCGGCATCGAACCGCATGACGAAAGGCGGAATGGCGCCGGGCGGCATGAAAGCGCGCGCGCGGTTCACATAGGAAACCGTTTCGGACATGGCCTGAGACATGTCCGTGCCCGGGTAGAATTGCAGCTTGATAAGCGCCGCACCCTGGATGGATTTCGATTCGACGTGCTCGATGCCGGTTATGTAGAGAAAATGATATTCATAATAATAGGTGAGAAACCCTTCCATCTGCGCCGGGTCCATCCCGCCGAAGGGTTGCGCCACATAGATCGTCGGCACGCCAAGAGAGGGGAAGACATCGCGCGCCATCTGGCCGAGAGCGATGACCGCTCCGATCACCACGCCGACAATCACCACCACCACGGAAAAGGGGCGGCGAAGGGCAAACTGCACCAAATTCATTTTGGCCCGCGCCTTCGGTTAACGCCGGTTTCACAGCATCGAACAACGCTATCGAAATCCAATACTATTACGGCGGCCTATAACGTGCCGCAATATGGAAATGTTGTCGAAAATGTAACCCTGCCAGGCGCGGGGCCTTAGATGCGCTTGGCTGCCAGCTTGGCCTTGGGGCGCGGTTTGCTTGCGACTTCCTGGAACAGCTCGTTCAATCGCATCCGCACCACGGCCAGCGCCTTACGTCCCAAGGGCGTCGCACGGT
>DATARE010000567.1:0-7227 GCA_036264295.1 Micropepsaceae bacterium
TGTTCTCGCCGCCACTTGATCCCAAAGCGCTGGCCGCGTTCACAGTCGAGCGCAATCGCACCGAACAAACAAATCGAAATCCTCCCCAGGCCTGCCAATATTCACTCTTCGGCGCACGGTCCAGAATTACGCAACGTTCCCTCAAGGGGAGGGTCGAAAAATGCCGCGCGGAGGTCGCCGCCACGCCACAAACTCGACTAAGTTTTCGCGGACGATCCAGCATAAGAAATCGCGTCGGGGGCAAGATGCGCGGGATGTTTCGTTTAGCGTTTCTGACAGGTGCCGCCATTACGATGCTCGGCGTTGCGATGACGCATCACGCGTTCGCTGCGGCGTCACGTCCGGCGCGCGGACCTGCGCCGCAATACAATGTGCTGTTCAGTCGGGACGACAAGCTCTGCACGACGCTGCGCGATTTTTATAACCGTCATCTGCACGACGCGGACAGTGAAGCAGCCGGCCTTATCGAGGACCAATTTGGTCGCGAACTCCGAGGAACGGGAACCGAATTTATCTCACAAAGAGACGATTGGCGTCCACCGTCGGATTCATTATTCTGGCCGCAGATACTCCCCGCACTCGACATATATAATGACGGCGGCTCGCATGCTGTCATTGTTTTGGATTCCACAATCAATGAGAGATTCGGAACCCTTTTTACGGAAGTATTGATTCTGAAAGCGGGCGTCGAACCCAAACAGGTGCCTTTGGCATTGAACCGAAACTACCGATCGAACTCACGTATAGAGCAGTCAATCGATTTCAGTCACGGCGGTTCATCTCTCAGTACCCACGGCCCTGTATACGAGGTAACGGAAATTCCCGCATCGTCAGATCGGAGTTTCCTCAATCTCCCAGCCACCTCTCCGCTAATCGGTAATTCCTTTCAACGCATTGTCCGAAGTCAAAATCGTGTCTATGGCGTCGCTCGCAACTATATCGATCCCCCCTTCGACGATTTCATCAGGCGCGGCGCTGAGATCTTAAGGAATCCGATTCTTGTTTATTCCGCCAATGCTTCTGGAGCGATTGCCGACATCTGTTATTTGGAATTCGCGTTCACTAGGCCACCAAGAAGGAACATGCCCTAACCTTATGTCATCCCCGGCTGAACGTCCTGAGCCGAGCGAAGGACGCGAAGGGAAGGGGACCCATCTCTTAAAAATGGCACCAAGTTCGTGGACGAATAGGTTCCCTTCCCCTGGCCCGCCTTCGCGCTGTGCGCTCCAGCGTGGCCCGGCCGGGAATGACAGTTTTGATGTGTTTGCCATGAGGGCGTCGCGTTTGCGCCACAGGTCCGACGAGATTTTCGGGATAAGGGAGACACCAAGAAGGACCCACAAGGGCACGAAGCCGATTCGAACTTTGTGACCTTGGTGTCTCCTTCGTGAACTTTGTGTTCGCCCTTGAGCCTCCTTCGACAGATTCAGCGACGAAGGCCGGGCCACGACGACAGAAATGAAATCATTTCTCTTTCGGCAGACTCTTATCCAGCCAGTTCGCGATGACAGCGGCGATGTCCTTGTTGTTCTTCTCCATCATCATCACGTGGGAATTCCCGTGGATGCCGATGTCGGCGAGCTTGATCCAGGCCGGATGCACGCCCGCCTGACTCAGATATTTCACGGTGCAATGATCGTAAGGCGCGTGATAGGACGCCTCCGACGTGACCACGAGCACCGGCATCTTCTGCAGATTGGGCAATTGCCGCGCGGGCTCCTTCTGCTTCCAGCAGGTTACCAATCCCGGCCCATCGGCTTTGTCTTCCCTCACGAACGACAATTCCGCGGCCGACTTCACCGCAGGCGCATAATTGAGCGGCACCGAGGTGAGGCCGTAGGTGTTGGACACCGGTCCTTCCTTGAACCAATCCGGCGCGCCGATGAATTCCACGCCATGCGCCGGCGGTCCGTTCGGTTCGATGGCGAGAATGGCCTTGATAAGATCGGGCCGTGAATCGGCGACAGGCCAACCGAACGCGCCCGCTTGCGAATGCACCAGCAGAATGCCCGGCCCTATTTTCTCGAACAGCGCGATCAGCGCATCGCGATTGAGGAATTGCTGCTTCTCGAAACTTGCGATCGCCGGCAATTGGCTCGCCATCACCTGTTGCGCGGCGGGATCGTTCGGCGTGCCGTCGCCCGGCCATTGCGTGTGCAACGCCGCCTGCGGCCACAGCTTGGATTTTTCCTGCGCGACGAAACGCGCGAAAGAGTTGGTGCTCTCCACATTGCGCGCAGGGCCATAGGTCGCGGGCAGATAGCCCGAACGGCCGCGTCCCGGTTGATCGACCACGTAGACCGCATAGCCCTGACGCACGAAATATTGCGCCCAGCCCTCGCGGCCGTCCGGCGTGCCGGTGAAATTCACGCCCGACATGGTGCCGCCATGCACCATCACGATGGGATAGGCATGCGTGCGGCGCGCCGGCACGCGTTCTTCGACATACATCTGATTGGTGACGAAGGATTTGCCGTCCACTGCGATGGTTTTCGCGTTGACGTAGAAATAGCCGTCGCGCGCCAGCATCAGCGGCGCGCTGTCGTCCGCGGCTTTGGACATCGGAACGATTATCAGCGCGAAGGCGGAAAGCGCTGCCACGCGCGATACGATTTTCCATGTCATGCTTGTCTCCTGGCCTCATGCTTCGACCGGCTCAGCATGAGGATTACGTTCCTTATTCTGAGCCTGCCGAAGGATCATGCCATGATCTGCTGCCCGGTGGACCGGGCAGCGCGACGCCGATCTATTGCAGAAGCACGCTGCCTAGGCGCATATTGCAGTGCAGCATCAAACCGCACGGGCAGGCCCATGGACTACCAGACCCTCATTGTGACCCGGCAAGGCAAGGTCGGCATCGTCACCTTGAATCGTCCGCAGGCGCTGAACGCCCTGAATTCCCAATTGATGGATGAGCTGACGGCAGTGATCGACGGCTTTGAGGCGGATGATTCCGTGCGCTGCGTCATCATCACCGGTTCGGAGAAAGCCTTCGCCGCGGGCGCCGATATCGGCGAGATGAAATCCAAGACCTTCGCGGAGGTCTATAAGGAAGACTTCATCACCAAGAACTGGGAGCGCGTCTCGCGCGCCCGCAAGCCGGTGATCGCCGCGGTGGCCGGTTTCGCGCTCGGCGGGGGCTGTGAACTGGCCATGATGTGCGACTTCATCCTGGCGGCGGACAACGCGAAATTCGGTCAGCCCGAGATCAATCTGGCGATTGGGCCGGGGGCTGGCGGCACGCAACGGCTGACGCGGGCGGTGGGCAAGGCCAAGGCCATGGAGATGTGCCTCACCGGCCGCATGATTGATGCCGCCGAAGCCGAGCGCGCCGGCTTGGTCGCCCGCGTGGTGCCTCTGGCGGAGTTGATGAACGAAGCGCTCAAGGCGGCCGGCAAGATAGCCTCGGCCTCTTTGCCGGCGGCGATGATGGTCAAGGAATGCGTGAACCGGGCGGCCGAGACAACGCTTGCCGAGGGCTTGCGGTTCGAGCGGCGCCTGTTCCATGCGCTGTTCGCCACCGAAGACCAGAAAGAAGGCATGGCCGCCTTCATGGAAAAGCGCAAAGCCAGTTTTCAGGATCTCTGAACGGGTGGTGCCCACGCCTTACATTGACGCTGCGACTTGGCCCCTGTAATGGTCCGCCCCTTAAATCCAATCGAACAAGAGTGAGCCCATGCCCAGCCATCCTTCGGCCGAAAAACGCGTCCGCCAGACCGAACGCCGCACCGCGGTAAACAAGAACCGCAAGAGCCTGATCCGCACCGCCGTCCGCAAGGCGGAAGAGGCCTTGGCCGCGGGCGACAAGGCCGCCGCTGCTGCCGCGGTCAAGCTTGCCGAGCCCGCCATCATGCGCGGCGTCACCAAGGGCGTTATCCACAAGAACACGGGTTCCCGGAAAGTGTCGCGCCTGAACGCCCGGCTGAAATCCCTGAAATCTTGAGATTTTCGATCTTTGTGTCCGTCATAAAATTTTTATGGCGAATAAAGCATGAACATTTCCTTTTGTCAGTAAACGGACCGTTCAGTCACAATCGAAGACTCTTGTCGCCTTAGCTTCACAGAGTGCCCGTGTAACTCCCTGGAATCTATCGGCATCCGATTGTCTGTACACTTCGATTCTTTCATCCGTACACGTCAAAAGCCTTATTTTGTATGCACTTTTTGGCGTGTGACGGAACGGTGATTGTGCCCTTCACAATAAAAAAATGGGCCTTGCGTTGGTAAATGACCTCTGTGTAGAGTTCTTTTCAGCGACGGGGCGGCACACATGACGCGGCGAAGTTCCGGGAGAAATCCCAATAAAAAGAAGATATTAGGCGCCATGCTATGGCAGTCTTCTAGAACTCGCTAAGTAAAACCAAAGTATAGATAGAAATTCATTCGACAGAAGTGCTTTGGCACTTCGTGGCGTCTTGACTATTTTTCCGGAGCATTGTGATGAGCAATCGGGATTCGTCCCAGACGGTTCCTTCTTCCGCTTCAGGCTATGCGGGGGATCTGCCCCCCAAAGCGGTCTGGGACCGGCTTGCCCAGGACCCGGCGGCCCAGCTCATCGATGTCCGCACGGTCGCCGAATGGAACTTTGTCGGCGTCCCGGACCTCGCCCCGTTGCAGCGCCAAGCGGTGCTCTGCGAGTGGCAGCATTTTCCCCCGGCTGCCAATCCCAATTTCGTGGCGCAAGTCGTGGAGGGTCTGAAACAGACCGCCTACCGGCCCGAAGCGCCCCTCTTCTTCCTCTGCCGCTCCGGCGCCCGTTCGCGCGCGGCGGCCATCGCGATGACGGCCGCGGGTCACGGCCCCTGCTTCAACATCGTCGATGGCTTCGAGGGCAACCTCGACGGTGCGCGCCATCGAGGTCAGGCCGGCGGCTGGAAAGCCGATGGGCTGCCGTGGATTCAGACATGAGCCGCGGAGGAAAAGGAAATGCGACAGCGATGACGCAGCAATTTGCGGTTGAACGGCAAGACCCGGCAAAGCACCGGTCAACACCGGACATGGGGGATTAGGAAATGGGATTTCCATTGCAGCAGACGCCGGAGCCGGCTTGGGCCGATCTCTGGGGTACCGTGCGTGACCGGCTTCGTCTGGAATTCGGTCAAGGTATTTTCGATACATGGATTGCGCCGCTTTCATTGACGGGCGTGGAGAGCGGACATGTGCGGCTCGCTGCACCCAGCCGTCTGGTGCGCGACTACGTGGCATCTCACCATGCCGCGCGGCTCGAACGCGCCTTCGCGGCGGTCGCGCCGGAATTTGCCAGCCTGGATATCGTGATCGCCTTTCCGGACACCCGTTCGGGCGTGGCCGCGAAGACGAGCACGGTGCCGTTGGCGCCGCGCGCCAATCCTCTGCCCGCGGGCAGCCGCGCCATCGCCAATATTCCGGGCGCGTCGCTGCAAGGCTTGTGGGACCGCATGCCGGACCCCGCCCAGAGTTTTGCAAGCTTCGTGGTGGGGGCCGCCAACGAATTCGCCTTCAAAGCGGCCCAGCGCTATGCCGAAAACGGCGAATCCGAAATGGGCCTGCTCTTCATCCATGGCGGGTTCGGCTATGGCAAAACGCATCTTTTGAATGCAATCGCGCTGGAAGCACGCACCGTGCGGGGCGCACGCGTGCTGTTCCTGCGCGCCGAGGATTTCATGCGCCGCTTCCTCGCGGCGCTGCGCAACCAGGAAACCCTCGCCTTCAAAGAGGAGCTTCGCGGCGCCGACATCCTTTTGATCGACGATTTGCAACATATTTGCGGGCGCACCGCCACGATCAGCGAGTTCCTGCATACGGTGAACGCCTTCACCGATCTGAAGCGCAAAGTCGTGATCGCGGCGGACCGGCCGCCTTCCGCATTGGAAGGATTGTCCGACGACATTCGCTCGCGGCTGCAAGGTTCGCTGGCCATCGCACTGGAAAAGCCCGATGCGGCAACCCGGCTCGCGATCCTCAGAGCCAAAGCGGCGGCGCTGGAAAAGAAACTTCCGCGCGCGACGATTCCCGATTGCGTGCTGGAACAGGTTGCCACCGAACTGGATGTTTCCCCGCGCGAACTTTTGGGCGTGCTGATGAAGCTTGCCACCTATGCCGACCTCACCGGCAAGCCGGTGACCGCCGCGGTCGCGGAGGAGGCCATCGGCAGCGGCAGCAAGGCGGCAACCGGCGATCACCGCGTCACGATCGACGAGATCCAGAAGAAGACCGCGGAATATTACAAGCTGGACCTGCGCGAGCTGCATTCGGCCAGGCGCGCGCGGCGTGTGGCGCGGCCCCGGCAGGTCGCGATGTATCTTGCACGCGAACTGACCAGCCGGTCGCTTCCCGATATCGGGCGCCGCTTCGGCGGGCGCGACCACACCACGGTGCTCCATGCCTGCCGCCGCATCGAGGCTTTGTGCAAGACCGATCCTGTGTTCCAGCAGGAAGTCGATTTCCTGCGCAAGGTGCTGGGCCGCCCCGGCCGCGCCTGATTCAAGGCCCTCGCCTCGATCCGTGCCCGCGGCATAGCGCCGGGTACGGATTGAGGCAGCGCCGCCCCACCGATCCAAGGCCATTTCCCCGAGGACTTGCGGTTTCGTGAGGTCCGAGTCCGAGTCGCTTGTTTCGGCGATTGTGGCTATGCTCTTTTCAGTAGAATCGTGGCGCCCAAATCACCAATAATTTGGCGTCTTCACTGGAAATTTTGGATCGTTTTCGAAAAGCCATCTGGAACCCGAGAAAACATGAAAATCAATGTCGAACGCGGCGCCCTCCTGAAGGCGCTTGGACATGTCCAAAGCGTCGTGGAACGCCGCAACACGATCCCCATTCTTTCCAACGTGCTGATCGAAGCGGCCAAAGGGCGGCTGAAGCTCACCGCCACCGACCTCGATATCGAGATCGTGGAATCGCTTCCCGCCGATGTGCTGCGCAACGGCGCGGCCACGGCACCGGCCCACATGCTCTACGACATCGTGCGCAAGATGCCGGAAGGCTCGCAGGTCCAGGCCGAATTGATCGCGGGCGATTCCGGACGGCTTCTGGTTTCGGCAGGAAGCATCCGCTTCGAGCTTGCCTGTTTGCCGCAGGAAGACTTCCCGCAAATGTCGGCGGGCGCCCTGCCCCACCGCTTCCGGCTGGGCGCATCCGATCTGGTGTTTTTGATCGAAAAGACCCGTTTTGCGATTTCGACAGAAGAGACCCGTTTCTATCTCAACGGCATCTATCTGCATGCCGCCAAAGACGGCAAACAGCCAT
>DATARE010000588.1:0-7855 GCA_036264295.1 Micropepsaceae bacterium
CCAGGTGGTTGGGGTGATGAGCGCCAATGGCTCCACCACAGGCGGACAGGACACTGACGACGTCATTTTCGTGCCGCTGACGACCGGAATGATGCGGGTGTTCGGGCAACGCTTCGTGCGCACGATCACCGTGGCCGTGAACGATCTTTCCAAAATGGATGCGGCCCAGGATGCGATGACCACGCTGCTGAAGGAACGCCATTTGGGCGCGGAAGATTTCCGCATCCGCAACATGGCCGATATCGTGGAAACCGCGACGGCGGCACAGAACACCATGACGATCCTGCTGGGATCGGTGGCGGCCATATCGCTTCTGGTCGGCGGCATCGGCATCATGAACATCATGCTGGTTTCGGTGACCGAGCGGACGCGCGAGATCGGTATTCGCATGGCGACGGGCGCGCGCCAGCGCGACATCCTGCAGCAATTCCTCTCTGAGGCGGTGGTGGTTTCCGGCCTGGGCGGCGTCGTCGGCGTGGTGGGCGGCATCATGACGGGATGGGTCATTCGCGCAACCGGCACGCCGGTCGCGTTCACCCCGGCGCCGATGATCATTGCGTTCTGCTGTGCGGCGGCGACCGGTTTGATCTTCGGCTATGCGCCGGCGCGCAAGGCGGCGCGGCTCGATCCGGTGGTCGCGCTATCCAATGAGTAAGTGCGAGGATTGCGTGGACATGTTGCGCATAAGGGCATGGAAATCGCCTCTCTTGGCCGGAACATGCGCGGCGCTGTTGTCCGCCTGCGCCGGAACGCTGCCCGAGCCGACCGTGCTCCCGCCGCACAGCGCGCCTGCTGCGTTCGAACAGATGGCGGAAGCCAATGCGCCGCTGTGGCCCGCACCCGATTGGTGGCGCGGCTTTGGCAGTTCCGAACTCGACAATCTGATCGCGGGTACGCAGACGGGGAACCTCGATCTCGCCGCCGCCGAAACGCGCGTGCTGCAGGCCGATGCGCGCGTGCGTCAATCGGGGGCCGCACTTCTTCCCACCGTGGGACTTGGCGCAGACGCCAACAAGCAGCTCCATAGCGGCGGTTTCAGCGTCTCGCTTGGGGCGAGCTATGAATTCGATTTCTGGGGACGCAACCGCGACCTGCTCGCAAGCGCGCAGGCGGTGGCCGATGCCACCCGCTCCGACCGCGAGACCGTGGCGCTGACAGCCACGGCGGGAACGGCCACGACCTACTTCCAGCTTCTATCCTTGCGCGAGCGGCTTGCGATCGCACGGCAAAATCTGCAGTCGGCGCAGGACGTGCTTGCGATCACCGAAGCACGCGTGCGTGACGGCGTGGCGACACCGCTCGAACTGGCGCAGCAGCGGGCGCAAATTGCAGGCTTGCAGAGCGAGATTCCACAATTCGAGCAACAGGAATTGCAGACGCGGGCCGCACTTGCGCTTCTTCTCGGCCGTGCCCCGGAAGGATTCGATGTCGCGGGCGCCGATCTCGAAGACATCGCGCTTCCCGAAATTGCCCCGGGCTTGCCCACCGAATTGCTCACCCGCCGCCCCGACGTGGTCGCAGCGGAAGCGACCCTGGAAGCTGCCCACGCCAATGTTAAGGCCGCACGCGCGGCGTTCTTTCCCACGCTCTCGCTGACAGGCTCGGGAGGGCTCGCCAGCGCGGCCCTCACCGGGCTTATCGCCAATCCGGTGACCAGCCTGGGCATTGGCCTGTCTCTGACGCAGACCATTTTCGATGCTGGGCGTCTCACGGCGCAATCGGATGAGGCGCGGGCTCAGGAGCAGGAGTTGATCGCCACTTACCGCAGCGCCGCGATCACCGCATTTTCGGAAGTCGAGACCTCTCTCGGCGGCATTGCGCATTTCCGCGAGCAGGAAGGCTACCAGGCCGAGCAGGTGGCGCAATCGCAAATGGCTTTCGATATCGCGCAGGTGCGCTACCGCGAAGGCGTTGACGATTATCTGACCGTGCTCGAGGCCCAGCGCACGCTGTATTCGGCGCGCGACGCGCTGGGGCAGATTAAGCTGCAACGGTTGCAGGCCATTGTCGCGCTGTACAAGGCATTGGGCGGGGGCTGGACGGCTCCAACCCCTTCAAACCTCGCCCGCGAATAGAATTATTTCTTTGCCGGGGCTGGCCGTCCGGCGGCAGGAGCTGCCGCTGCGGCGGCGGGTGGGGGTGGCAATGCGTTGACACCGTTCGGCAATGCGACGGCGCGCTCCTTGGCATAGCCCTTCATCCGGTCCATGGCTTCCGGAAAGCCGGTCAGCGACACGGGCAATTTGATCTCATTGGATTGGCCGTAGCCCACGACCGCGATTGTGGTCGATTTCCCGGAGCCGGAGAGCGCGGTAACCGCCGCATTGTCGAGGAGCACTTCGACGTAACAGCCGTCGCGTTCGCAACGATTGAATCTTGCGCCATTGATTGCGGTCCCGAGCTGCAGGCCCTTGGACAGGGCAACCCCAGTGGGCACCACGATTTGGGTCGCGTAGGCATCGCGGCTGGGAACATAGGCCATGGAGAAGGCCGAAATCCGCTGCTTGGTGTCCTTGTTCACTGTCGTCTGCATGACTTCGCAAGGGGCGGGGCTCTTCACCGTCGTCTGCACGCACCGCACCACCCAATCGCCGACATTCTGATTGATGGAATATTGCGGCGCGCCGGGCGGTGCCTGGGGCGCCCCTGGCTCGGGTGCAGCTGCTGCCGCCGGGGCGGCAGGCGCAGGCGCTTGGGCGAGCGCCATTCCGGGTAACGCCGCGACAATGACCGTCGCCGTGGCAAGGTTTGCGAGAGTGCGAGACATGTCCACCATCCTCGTTGATGCTATGGCCGCTTAGGAGCGGTTGAGAAACGCGAATATGCCGCTCCGCCGCGCCTTGGCGCGCTGGAGTTCGCCATAGCCATCGGCGAAGCCCTTCAGCGAAAACGGAATATTCACAGGCTGCGGATTGTTCGGCGCCGCCACCGCGATATGGCCGCCCATATTGGTCGTCAGCGATTTCAAAGTATCGGCATCGAGTGTGACCAGCGCGATGCAACCTTGATTGGTGCAGGTCTCATAAGGACGCACCCGAAGCGGTTCGTTGCCGATCGCAAAACCGAGGCCGGAATCCAGCAGCACGCCATGGGGAACGGTAAGCGAGAGTTCTTTCCCCGGTGCGGGATCCAGCAAGGAAAGCGTCAGAAGAATGCCGCCGGTGTCGCGCATCACGTCCGAGGTCAGGGCACAATTGGGAGTGGTTTGGGTCAGCGGTGGACAAATCACGCGCCAGTCCTGGAAGGTGCTGATCCGCATTTCGTTGGACGCAATCCGGCCCCCAAGCAGCCGCTCCCCCACCAAAGTGATAACGCCGCCGGCAACGAGCAACACGATCGCGATTCCCGCGCGTACCGCTATTTTCCCCAAATTTCCGCTCCGCATAGGACGTGCGCCCACCCTCAAAGGTTGATTGCTGGCCTCAGTCATCGAAACTCCACCCGATACAGATATCGCTGTTGCCGTGAAAACTGAGCGTAAGCCCGCCCAGAACTTCAGGGATTCCTCGCCCGGCTTGCTTTATAGGCCCCGGCCTTCCGGCTCAACCGATCATCACGGGGTCAACAGCAATCAACCCCGTAAAAATCGCGCAACCGTTAACGTGCCCCCAGCCGCAAGGCAAGCACCAAGCGGTCTTACGGCAATGCACCTAACCCATTTACCAGAGATGCACACGCGCGTCCGGCGCAAGGTAGAGCTTGTCCCCGGCCTTCACATTAAAGGCCTGATACCAGGCGTCCACATTGCGCGCGGCGCCGTCGACGCGGAATTCCGGCGGACTGTGAGGATCCGACAAGAGGCGCTGGCGTGTCGTCTCTTCATGGGCCTTATACCGCCAGACCTGCCCATAACCCAGGAACAGGCGCTGATCGCCGGTGAATCCATCGAGTGCCGGCGGCTCTTTTCCTTTCAGCGAAAGGTGGTACGCGGCTTGGGCAACGGTAAGCCCCGCAAGATCGGCGATATTTTCGCCAAGCGTGAGCTTGCCGTTCACGAACATGCCGGTGACGGGGCTGTAGGCGTCATATTGCTTGGCAAGCGCGGCGGTGCGTGCGTCGAAATTTTTGCGGTCTTCAGCCGTCCACCAATCCTGCAACACGCCCTTGGCATCGTATTTGCTGCCCTGGTCGTCGAAGCCGTGGCTGATCTCATGCCCGATCACCGCGCCGATGCCGCCGTAATTCACCGCATCGTCCGCATTCGCGTCGAAGAAAGGCGGCTGCAGAATAGCCGCCGGGAAGACGATTTCGTTCAGAGATGCATCGTAATAGGCATTCACGGTTTGTGGCGACATGCCCCATTCGCCGCGGTCGACGGGCTGATCCAGACGAACCAATTTGCGATTCCATTCGAACTGCGCGCCGCGCTCCATGTTGCCGAGCAGATCGTCTGCATTGACCTGGAAATTCGAATAATCGCGCCATTTGTCGGGATAGCCGATCTTCACATTGAAGTTCGCGACTTTCTCCAGCGCCTTTTGGCGGGTCGCCGGCGACATCCAATCGGCGGTCTGAATCCGCTGGCGATAGACGTTCAAAAGATTGGAGACGAGATCTTTGGCCTTGGCCTTGGCTTCCGGTGTGAAATATTTCGCGACATAGATTTTGCCGACGCCTTCTCCGATCACGCCGCCCAGAAACCGTACGCCGCGCTTTTCGCGGGCCAATTGTTGCGCCTGACCGCCGAGCACCTTGCCATAAAAGGCGAAGCGCGCATCGTCGAACCGTTTGGGCAGATAGGCGGCATGCGATGAAAGATAATGGAAGGTCAGATAATCGCGCCATACGTCAACAGGGGTTTTGGCATAAAGCGCGGCGAGCGGCGGAAAGGCGGTCTTTTCGGCAATCACCACGCGCCGCGTTCCCTGCTCCGCATTGGGAATATTCAATTGCTTCAGATAAAGGGGCCAAGGAAATTGCGGCGCGAATTTTGCCAATTCGGCGACCGTCATGGGATTATAGACCTTGTCCGCATTGCGCCGGTCCGCACGCGCCCAATGGATTTTCGCGATTTCGGTTTCCAGGTTGAAAATCGCATCCGCTTTCTTCGCGGCGTCGGAGATCTGGCCGAGGTTCAAGATTTCGGCGATGTAGGCGCGATAGGCGGTGCGCGCGGCGACGATGCTCTTCTCGCTCAGCAGATAATAATCGCGATCGGGAAGCCCCAAACCCGATTGCGAAATGAACACCGCATATGCCTCGGGCTTCTTGTCATCGACACCGATGCCGCTGTCGAAAAGGCTCTCGGTACCCATGGCCACCGAGCCCATCAACCGCGCAACATCGTCGAGCGATTTCGCCGCCGCGATGGTCTGCAAATCCTTTTCTGCCGGCTTCAAACCTTGCTGTTCGAGATGCTGCGTGTCGACGAAGCTGTGATAGAGATCGCGCACGCGCTTTTCGTCGGGATTGAGGTTGTCCTTGCGCGCTTCCAGCTCCGCCATGATGGCGCGGACCTTGTCCTCGCTTTGGATGTCGAGATCGAGAAAAGAGCCCGTGCTGGTGCGATCCGATGGAATCACGGCCTTGTCGTACCAGGCGCCGTTCACATAGCGGAAGAAATTGTCGCCCGGCTTGACGGTCTTGTCCATGCTGGCCAGATCGACGCCCCAGGTGCCGAACGCGGTCTTTTTGGCAGTCACACTCACCGGAATCGGCCGATTGGGCGTCGTCGCTGTTTCGGCCGCAACCGCGCCGATGAGAGATACCGCCAGCAAAACCCCCGTGACAGCCAAACCGCTCCGCGTCATAGAAATTCCTTTCTTCATTGTCGCAATCCGTTCTGAGGCGTCTGGATGACTGGGCCCGCTCTGAGGTCCGGTCCAATCAAGAGTGCGTTAGCTAAGCCATTCTGCGCAGTTTACCGTATTCGATTTCCGTGAGCGAGGCCGCGGCTAGTCCTTTGGAAACGGTCCCAGCGGAAACGGCTTTTCCTCACGCGCGCCAGTGATGAAACCTAACAGCTCGAAAAGATAATGGACCGCCCGCAGGTTCATCAGCCGGAGCTCCTCGTTGACATGTCCGGTAATCGCGAGAGTGACGTAATGCAGCGGCGCCAAGAGTCCCACGACAATCCAAAACACGGCCCAAGCAACGAAACTGAAACCGATGGCGTAGAACAGCCGCGCCCAAGGAAAGGGCGGGCGGGAATAGGGATAAGGCGGTGGCGGATTCGGCGGCGGTGGCGCGCCTCCCGCACCCGGTTCGCGAGCCGTTGGATCGCTATCCCCAGAAGCCGGACCGCTCATGCCAGCTCTCGTTTCACGCAGTGTGCAATCCGCGCTGTTCCAAAGCCTGCCGGCCAAATGCTCCGATCATGATCAGCCCCGCAAAATACCCACCCAAATGTGCCACCCACGCAATGAGCGTGAGGTCGTCGCTCACACCCAGACGAAGCACGCCGCTGACGATATTGACAACAATCCAAACCGCAGAAAACGCCAGAATAGGGCGGGAAAACACGGGCGCCAATCCGTTCGCGCTGCCGTACATGCGTCCATAGACGATCCGCATTCCCGCACCCATCAAACCCGACACGCCGCCGCTTGCCCCGACCACCGCCATTGGCGTGCCCCAATAGAATGCCAGATGAACCAGCGCGGCCATGATCCCGCAGAACAGGAAGAACAGCAGGAATCGCGCCGGTCCGAGGCGGCGCGTAACAATGGGGCCAAAGACCAGGAGCCACAGGCTGTTGACTCCGACATGCACGAAATCCCCGTGCAGAAACATGTAGCTAACCAAAGTGGTTGCGAGTTCGAAAATATCGCTCCGCGGCAATCCCTGTGCGACGGCGGCGGCAAAACGTGCCGGCACGAAAGCAAAGTTTTCCAAGATCGTATCAGGCAAATTGCCCGGAAGAAGCACGCGCACCGTATGGGCAATCAGCAGAAAACCTATCAGCCATAACACTGTCGCGGGTGCATTCAGCAATGGCTCTCGGGAGGGGTGGTCGTCCTGGAAAAAGGCCATCGAGCCCCTCAAGCGAATGACGTGGCGGCACAAACCCGCCAAGTTCGAGGCAGATATAGTAACGCGCGGGAGACAAAGGAAGCGAGCGGTCACGCCGGTTTTCTTTGAGCGTGAGCGCAACTATCAGCAGCAATCGCTGCGGGAAGGATCGCGTTCAACATTAAAACGCATGGAATATACTCATTCCTTGCAAGCGGCATATTGGTTTTGGCCCAGTTCTCGTTCTACACTTGCTGTGAGAGGCAGGGGAGTGGGAACGGATGACCATCAGTGAATGGTGGCATAACCGGCGTGAGCGGCTCAGGCGAAAGAACAGGACGAAGCCATTCGTCAAGGTTCTCGACGAGACCGGCATCGCCGCGCGCGTTGATATGGTTCGGCTGGAGGCGCTTGCGGAAGCTTCCTATGACGCTATGTATGAGGCCCGCTTGCATGGGGCCAAGAATCGATACGAAGAGGCCCGCTATTATTTCGATCGCGCCATAGAAGCGGCGCAGCGGGCACGGCTTTACGAGGAAGCGGCACGGTTGAAGCGGCGGCGCGATCACGTCGGGCGAGTCTATAACAGCCAGTTCCGTTATTCCGGCGGCGGCTGAACGCACGCGTTTCGCTTTTCTGCACAAAATGTCGGCATGGCCGCTTTTGCAAACTAAGCTCTGCTTGCGCGCTGTACGATCCTGCTTGACAGAATTGTTGGCCAAGCGCCTCAGTTTCGGCGTCTCACGGCCACCGGCCGCTTGGTTAACCGGCTGAAGGCCGCGCCAAGGGAGCTGTGTCAGAGCGAAACAGCTTCTAAGACGGCGGTGAAGCGGCAAGGCGGCCGATCGTTTCATGATACCGATTTCGGACGAGAATCCGGCGCGACTGAAGCCGATCGTGACCT
>DATARE010000041.1:0-2657 GCA_036264295.1 Micropepsaceae bacterium
AGTCCCCGCAGGAATTCGTGGTTGCGTTTCTTGCCATGCGCGTCGAACACCATCCGCACCGCCAGACAGGCGCGGTCCTGGTTGTCGCGCAAGGAGCAGAGATCGGCCGACAAGGCTTCCGGCAACATCGGCACGACGCGATCGGGGAAATAGACGGAGTTGCCCCGCTTCTCCGCCTCGCGGTCGAGCGCTGAGCCTGGGCGCACGTAATGCGCGACATCGGCGATGGCGACGATGACGATATGTCCGCCCTTGTTGGCAGGATCGGAATCGGGGCCGGCCCACACGGCGTCATCATGATCGCGGGCATCTTCGGGATCGATGGTGACGAGCGGGATTTTGCGCAAATCGGTTCGGCCCTTGAGGGTGACCGGCTTGGCGTTTTCGGCTTCGGCGATGGCGTCGCGCGGAAATTCCGTCGGGATGCCGTGGGCATGAATCGCAATCAGGCTGACGGTCTTGGGCTCGTCCATCGAACCCAGCCGCTCGGCGATGCGCGCGCGCGGTCCGGTGGCGCCATGTTGCGCGGTCGGTTCGACCACGACCAATTCGCCGTTCTTGGCGCCGGCCAATTCCCTCGGGTCGATCGTGAACGCATAGCGCGTCTTGCGGTCGATGGGCTCGATGCGGGGCGCCATCCCGGTCTCGAGTTTCAGCACGCCCAGCACGCGATGCGCGCTCGCCCCCAGCCGCTTGATGATGCGGGCCTCGTATTGGGCATGGCCCTCATGGCTGCGGGCGATTCGGGCAAGAACCCGTTCGCCACGCCCCGGCGCGCTGGTTTCCTCGCGGCCCGGAAGGATCAGGACCGAAGGGGCAGGGCCTTCGTTTTTCCATTCCACCGGGCGGCCGAGAGGTTCCCCGTCCGGGTCTTCGCCGAAGATTTCCAGCACCGTCACCGCGGGAAGTTCGCCCGCCGGCACGAAGCTGCGCCGGTGCCCGCGCGCGATAGCCCCATCGTCTGCCAAGCTTGCGAGAATCCTCTTAAGTGCTTGGCGTTCTGGGCCTTTCACGCCGAGGGCACGGGCAAGATCGCGCTTGGTCTCGCCCGGATGGGCGGCAAGATGGGCAAGCACGGCTTCCTTGGACAGCGTGGTTTTCGAAAGGGTGGAACGGTCTGTGCGGCGGGGCTTTTTTGCCAAAGCGACCTCATGTTCACGGATGCTTGAGCATAACGCTTATTTTCACGCGCCGGGACAGGATCGGCTTTGCCGCGGCCCGGATTGCCGCTAGATTGCCGAGGGTTGGATTACCAAACTCTACAAGCTTTGGAGGACTACGGGGCATGAGCACCGCGCATCGGTCGCATCTGAGTATGTTGACGGCGAGCCTTTTGGGCACCGTCTTGTTTATCGCAAGTCCGCTGCCGGCGAGCGCCCAAGGGGCCGCACCGCAACTGAAGGCAGATGAAATCGGCGGCGTCGTCACGGGCGCAAAAGGCCCCGAAGCCGGCGTGTGGGTGATTGCCGAAACCAAGGACCTGCCGACCAAATATGTGAAGATCGTCGTGACAGACGATCAGGGGCGCTATTTGATCCCCGGCCTGCCGAAGGGCAGTTACGATGTGTGGGTGCGCGGCTATGGCCTCGTCGACTCACCGCGGACCAAGAGCGCGCTCGGCAAAACCGTGAACCTGAAGGCCACCGCGGCCCCCAATGAAGCGGCCGCCGCGCAATATTATCCTGCGATCTATTGGTATTCGATGGTGAAGGTGCCGGAAACCAATCTGTTCCCGGGCACCGGAACGTCGGGCAATGGCATGCCGGTTTCGCTTACCGATCAGGGCATGTGGCTGCGCTACATGAAGACCGACAGCTGCAATTCCTGCCATCAGATCGGCGACAAGGCGACGCGTGAACTGGAGCCGCAACTCGGCCATTTCGAAACCTCCTCGGCTGCTTGGGAGCGCCGTCTGCAATCCGGCCAGGCCAGTGCGCTGATGATGAACGGCATCGGCAATTTCGATACCGCGCGCGCCTTGGCGAATTTGGGCGATTGGACAGATCGCGTGAAGAAGGGCGAGCTTCCCTTCGCCAAGCCGACGCGTCCTGTCGGCATCGAGCGCAACGTCGTCCTTACGGAATGGGATTGGTCGACGCCGCAGACCTATCTGCATGACGAAATCTCGACCGACCGCCGCAATCCGACTGTCAATCCGCACGGCCTCATCTATGGCTCGCCGGAAGAAAGCTCGGACTTCATTCCGTGGCTCGATCCGGTGGACAACAAATCCGGTTTGATCAAATCGGAATATCGCGATCCCAAGACGCCGACCACCAAGACGGCGCCGCAATATGCGGAATCGCCCTATTGGGGTTCGGATGCGATCTGGGACAGCCACACCAGCATCCACAATCCGTGGATGGACCAGAAGAGCCGGCTGTGGGTGACCGCGCGTATTCGTCCGGCGAATGCCGAGCCGGCTTTCTGCAAAGCGGGTTCGAAGCATCCTTCGGCTGTAGCATTCCCGTTGACGCGTTCGGGACGTCAGCTTGAGGTTTATGATCCGCAGACCAAGAAGGCGACGCCGATCGACCTCTGCTTCTCGACACACCATCTGCAGCTCGACAAGAACGACGTCATGTGGTTCTCGAGCGGCAACACCAATGACGAAGTCGTTGGTTGGTTCGACGTCAAGAAGTGGGATGCGACCCATG
>DATARE010000048.1:0-5682 GCA_036264295.1 Micropepsaceae bacterium
TTCACATTGCGCATGCCCGCCACCACATTGACAATAATGGGAAACACGCCGTGGCTGAATCCGAAGGCGATTTTCGCCGCCGGGCCGATGCCGAATCCCAATGTAAAAAGCGGCAGCAACACGACTTGAGGGATGGCGTAAAAGATAAGGACAATGGGCAACAGGCTGCGGCGGCTGAAATTCGTGGCGCCGACGCCCAGGCCGATGGCCAGCCCGATGCCGATGGCCAATAGATAGGCACATACCACTTCGACCAGCGCCAACAGGATCGCGCTGCGGATTTCGGGATCGGGCAATATGTCCGTGAAGAGGGCCTGCACAATGGCGGATGGCGGAGCGATCAAATCGGGATTGCCGCCCCAACGCGCCCAGATTTCCCAGATGATGAGAGCAGCGAGCACCAGCAGCCGCCGCGCCCAAATGATGTTTGCGGTCTCGCCAAACCGAATTCGCGAGCGGCCAGGCATCGCGCGCGCGTTAGGGAATTCGGTTTGGGTCAAACTCATCGTGCTGCCTTCAAACGCCGCGCATGCGGTTTTCGATGGAGGAAACCAGGGTGTTCAATACCAAGGCCGTCGCGATGACGAACACTATCCAGGCATACATCCGGGCGGGCTCCATCAGTTCCGCCGCCAGCGCGATGTTGCGGCCGACCCCGGACACCGAGGAAATCGTCTCACCGCCCAAAACCGAGGCGAAGCAGATGAAGAACCCGATCCTCAAGCCGGTCAGGATTGCCGGGAATGCGGCGGGGAAGAGCACATGACGGAACGTGCCGAGCGCCGAAAGCCCCATGGATTTGGCGGCATTCAGAAAGCGCTTGTCCACGCCCGAGAGCCCGGCAATCGTGTTGAGTGCGATGGGAAAGAAACCATAGGCTGCGCCATAGGCGACTTTGGATTCGGCACCGATGCCGAACACCAGAATGAACAGTGGCAGGAACAGCGTGATTGGGATGGCGAACAACCCGCTGATGACCGGTTCGAGAAGTTGGGTGAGAAAGCGGGACCGCGTCGCGAGATAGCCGGCGGGAATGCCCAGCAGAATCGCGATCCCGTAAGCCTGCAAGATCGTCCTCAGCGTGACGCCGACCGCGGACCAGAACTGATCGGTTTGTACCAGACGGAAGAAAGCCTGCCACACCGCCTCTATTGGCGGCACGAACAAGGGGCTGACGGCGCCGGTGCGGCCGACCATAAACCAGGCGGCCATCACAACCGCAAAGAAGCCAAGCTGGATTGCGCGCGCGTGAAGATACGGTGTTCCCTTCATGGCGCTTTGCCTTCTTCGGCAATCGCCATGGCTTGGCGAATTTCATCGCGCAAGGACGCGTAGCAGATGTTACGCAACTCGCTGAAGCGCGGTTCCAGCATGAATTGGGGCAATCGCGGATGCGGCTCGCGGATTTCGACAACGGATTTGATGCGGCCGGGCCGCGCCGTCATCAAGACGATGCGGTCTGACAGAAACACGGCCTCCGCGAGGCTGTGGGTCACGAAGACAATGGTCTTGCCGGTCTCCGCCAGCAGCGACGAAAGGTCTTCGCCCAACACCATGCGACTCTGCTCGTCGAGCGCCGCGAAGGGCTCGTCCATCAGCAAGATTTCGGTTTCGGCCGCAATGCCGCGCGCGAGGTTGACCCGCTGCCGCATGCCGATGGAAAGCTGGCCGGGATGGTGATCGATGAAATCCGTCATGCCCACGGATTTGAGTGCGGCGGCCGTGCGATCGCGCCATTCGGCACGTGCAATCCCGCGATATTTGAAGGCGATGCCGAAATTTTCCGCGATGCTGTACCAGGGGAACAGCGTGCTTTCCTGGAACACGAAGGCGATTCTGTCCGGCACGGGCCGGCGTATGATCGTGCCATCGACGGAAACGCTGCCTGCCGTCGGCGTCGCGAGCCCGCCAACGATATTGAGCAGCGTGCTCTTGCCGCAGCCGGACGGCCCAAGCAGCGTGAGGAATTCGCCCCGCTGGATGTCCAGCGACACGTTGTCGAGCGCCAGCACCGTCTGCGGCGAATCCGGCTCGCCATAACGCTGGGTGACATCGCGAATGGCGATGGCGCTGATGTCTTCGGCGCACGCTGTCTTGGATATGGGCGCTAGGTTCACAGGCATCCTCGTCGCGGCGGGGCGCAGGATCGCGGCGATCAGTTTAGCTTAACCGGCACGAAGCTGCCGTTATAAAGCTTTGCGGTATCGGGCATGAAGTCCAAGATCTGCAAGTCCTTGAGCGAATGCCGGATGGTTTCCAGGGCTTGCGGATCGAACTGCCCGTCGAAGGACAACATGCCCGTCTCGATGGGATAGGTCTCATCGGTGACTTTCTCGCCGACTTTCAACGTCGCCGCGACGGATTTGACGGTTTCGGCCCGGTGGTCGCGCATATAGGCGGCGATGGTGAACCAGCCCTTCAGAAACTTGCGGACCAGATCCGGATCCTTTTGGATCAAGGCATCGCGCGCAAACACCACATGGGTGTGGAAATGCGGGACCACCTCGCCAAAGGTGGCCAGCACAGTACCTTGGCCATTGTCTTGGATTTGATAGGCCTCCTGTACCGACGTCACCGCGCCCGCCAATTCGCCCGAGCGCATGGCGGCAAGACGGGTGCGCATCTCGCCCATCGGCACGATTTCGATATCCGAAGCCTGCCATTTCTTCGAAACGGCGATGTTACGGGCCAGCCAATCGGTGAGGGAGCCGGCCGTCGAGACACCAATGCGCTTTCCCTTCAGCCCGTCCATGTTGGTGACGCGACTGGCCTTGCCCACCACCAGCGCCATGTTTGCGGGACGGTTGGCAATGACCGCAACCGCATGGGCGGGCACGCCCTTCGCGGCATAGCCCATTCCGGGTCCGGAGCCGAAGCCGAAATCCACCGATCCGGCAGCGAGCGCTTGCTGCAATTGCCCATCGCCGCGGAAAGTCGAAATCTCTACCTCCAGGCCGACGGATTTCCAGATGCCGAGCTTGGCCCCCAAATCGAGCCCCGCGAAAGGAAACGACGAATTGATGGCTTTGCCGACCCGAACCTTTGTGAGGGTTTGCGCAGTGGCCGGGATCGCGGACACACAAGCAACGCCCGCGAACATGTACAAAAGATCGCGCCGGCTCGTCCGCACTTTGATGCCCCTCCCTGGCTCCGCCGCCCCGAAGGGGCTTGTTGTTGCGGCAAGATTTGCAGCTTGGGCGGGTTGGCGCAAGTCGCCGCTTTGGGACCCATCATGCGGGGAACATTATAGTTTTGCCATGCAATGCCACCGATCCGGCAGATGGCGCGTTATGCAGCCATTGTCATGGCGGATGCCGGCCCTCACATAGATTATGCACAGTCACAAAGAACCGCATCGCGAATCCATCGGCAATTCGGCATGATCGGGACGCGGCCATTGCTTCGGTGCGCTGGCGTCTGACGAAAGGAAGCTTCATGCAACTCGGTATCATCGGCTTGGGACGGATGGGGGGCAATATCGCGCGCCGGCTCATGCGCAATGGCCATGACTGTGTCGTCTATGATGCGCGTCCGGAAGCTGTGCAGGATCTGGAGAGAGACGGCGCTTCCGGGGCCGCAGATCTGGGGGATTTCGTACGGCGTCTCCAGGTGCCGCGCGCAGTCTGGGTCATGCTTCCGGCCGGTGCGATCACCGAACAGACAATCGTTCAACTCGGCGCCATCATGCAATCCGGCGACATCGTCATCGACGGGGGCAACAGCTTTTATCGCGACGACATCCGCCGGGCGCACGCTCTCAAGCAGCGCGGCATCGGCTATGTCGACGTCGGCACGAGCGGCGGTGTTTGGGGGCTGGAGCGCGGCTATTGCATGATGCTGGGCGGCACGCCGGAGGATATCCGCCATCTGTCGCCAATCTTCGATGCGTTGGCGCCGGGGCCGGGAGAAATTGTCCGAACCCCGGGGCGCGCAGCCGGGGGTACGGCCGAACGCGGCTATCTGCATTGCGGGCCTGTCGGTGCGGGCCATTTCGTCAAGATGATCCATAACGGAATCGAATATGGTCTGATGGAGGCCTATGCCGAAGGATTCGACATTTTGCATCAGGCCGATTCGGATTCGCGCGCCGAGAACGAGCGATACAAAATCGATCTGGCCGATGTTGCGGAAGTGTGGCGCCGCGGCAGTGTCATCGGTTCCTGGCTGCTCGATCTCACCGCGATCGCCTTCACCGAGGATGGCGATCTCAAAAATTATTCCGGATATGTGGACGATTCCGGCGAAGGCCGCTGGACGTTGATGGCGGCCATCGAATCCGGTGTTCCAGTGGATGTCCTGTCGGCTGCACTGTATGCGCGTTTCCGTTCGCGGGATTCCGCCCGCTTCGGTAACAAGATCCTCTCGGCTATGCGCAAACAGTTCGGAGGCCATGTGGAACCGAAATCCGGCTCATAAGCCATGGACAAACCCAACCCGGCAGGACCGTGCGTTTTTGTCATTTTCGGCGCATCCGGCGACCTCACGAAACGCCTGCTGATTCCGGCACTTTATCATCTGAAGCGCGCCAATTTGCTGCCCGAAGATTTTGCGCTGGTGGGCGTGTCGCGGGCACAGGAATCCAACGATCAGTTCCGTGACAGGCTCGGCAAGAATCTCCGCGAGCTCAGTGACGATCCGATTGACGACGCCGATTGGAATTGGTTCGCCCAGCGCATGTCCTATGTCGCCGGAAACGCGAACGATCCTTCCACCTATGAACGGCTGAAAGGCGCGCTGGGAAAGGTCGATGCCGATTATCGCACCGGCGGAAACTACCTTTTCTACATGGCCGTCCCTGCCAGCGAGTTTGCGCCCATTGCCCAGGGTTTGGGCGCGGCCGGTCTCGCCGAGGAAGCTGACAGTCACTGGCGCCGCTTGGTGGTGGAGAAGCCCTTCGGCACCGATTTGAACTCGGCCAAGACGCTCAATCGGATCCTCCTCGGGATCTTCAGCGAACAGCAGATTTACCGGATCGATCATTATCTCGGAAAAGAGACCGTCCAGAACATCATGGTTCTGCGCTTCGGCAATGGGCTGTTCGAGCCTCTATGGAATCGCGAACATATCGACCATGTACAAATCACCGTGGCCGAGGCTTTGGGGGTGGAGGCGCGGGGCAAATATTACGACAGCACGGGCGCAATGCGCGACATGGTGCCAAACCATCTGTTCCAGCTGCTGACGCTGACCGCGATGGAGCCGCCGACCTGCTTCGAAGCCAATGCCACCCGCAATGAAAAGGGCAAGGTGCTGGAGGCGATCCGAAATTTTTCCAACGAGGCGGCGCGTGACAATGTGGTGCGTGCGCAATACGCAGCGGGCGTGATTGAGGGCAAGTCAATCTCCGCCTACCGTGAAGAGCCCAATGTTGCGCCGAACTCCGTCACCGAGACCTATGTGGCGATGAAGCTCACGATCGACAATTGGCGCTGGGCGGGCGTGCCGTTCTATCTGCGCACCGGCAAGGCGCTTGCAGGCAAGCGCAGCCAAATCGTCATCCAGTTCAAACAGGCCCCGCTGACACTCTTCCATGGGACTCCCGTGGAATGTCTCACGGACAATGATCTGGCCCTGAATATCCAGCCGGAGGAGGGCGCCTCTTTGCGCTTCGGGGCGAAAGTGCCCGGGCCCGCGATGCGAATCGCCGATGTCGAAATGCGATTCAATTATGGCGACTATTTT
>DATARE010000049.1:0-5146 GCA_036264295.1 Micropepsaceae bacterium
GAAGGTTTGAACAAAGCTTACGGCGACGCCAATGAGCGCGTGGCCAAGGCACAAGGCCAATTGCAGGCGATTAAGGATTCCGTGGCGGCAGGTAAGCTGACCGTTCGTGCCAAGGACGATCCGACTCTTGCGGATATCGAACAGCGTGCATCCGCTCTCCGAGAACAATGGCGCGATCTCCAGCGCCGCTTTACGCCTGCTTATCTTGCCCTCGATAGCGATGCGGTGGCGCTGCAAGCCCGGCTCGCAAATCTCGAGCAGCAATTGAAGGAGCAACGCATTGCAAGTCAGCAGGCCGCAATCGCAGACGCCCAAGGCGAGCTGTCGAGTGCCCAGGCGTCTTCAGACCGGTTGCGCAAGGATTTGGAGGAAAATCAAAAGGGCGCGCGCGATTTCGCGGCCCGGCTGGCGCAATTCAAGGTTATGCAGGACGACCTCGATCATCTCCAATCCATGGAGCGGGCTGTCACCGATCGCTCCACCAAACTGCAATCGAGCGTCCGCGAACGGGCGCCCCGCGTTCAGCTTGTCGAGGCAGCGGCACCGAGCCTGGTGCCATGGCGGCCTGACTATCCAGGCAACGCGCTTATCGCCTTGGCGGGATCGCTGATTTTTGGGCTGTTTGCGACATGGTTTGTCGAATTCCTTCGCGGTCCGGCGCAGGCCCGTTCGATGCTGGTGCATCATTCTCTGGCTCTGCCGGCCATGGATCGATATGCAAGCCCTGCATTGCGGGCATTCGATGCGCAACAACCCGAGCCCGCACAAATCTCCGCGCCCGAACCTCCGCCCCGCGAACTCGACAGTTTCGAGATTGGCGCGCTGATCGCAAATGGATCGGACGATTTGCGCCTTGCAGCGGCGGCACTGCTGAGCGGTTTGTCGCCCGAAGAGATCGTCGCCCTGCGCTGGGATCAAATCGATTTCGCGTCGTCTTCGATTCATATCGGGGGGCCGTTCGGGCGCAATATTCCATTGCAGGAGACGTTTGCGCTTCTGCTCGAGCAAAGGCGGCATAGTGCTCGGGAGGCCAATTTCGTCCTGCATAATGGCCGCGGCGACCCGCTGACAATCGAAGGACTCGATCGTGTTGTTTTGTATGCCGCCTATGACGCGTCCCTCGATCGTGCTTCGGAAGTCACGGCGGCCACGCTCCGCTACGCCTATCTTCTGTTCCTGCTGCGGCAAGGAATCCGTGCGACCGATATTGGCCGCATTGCCGGTCATATTCCGCAGCACGAAATGATTGCCTATATGCAGCTCGCGTCATCGCGCACCCGTCTGCCGCTGGAGCAGATAGACGTTCTGCACCCCGCATTGCGCCCGCCGCGGTCCACCCTCCATTGAATTGAGCCTCGTTCAGTCCTGAGCGTCAGGCTGCTTCGAGGGATGGGCATCCGCAAACGGCTTCAGCGCATTGCAGTTTTCCACCACGGCGCGAATTTCAGGATAGGGCGTCATGTCTGTCTTGAACCGTACGGCCGAAAATACGTGCGACACCAGATTGGCATCCGCAATGGTGGGCGTGGCGCCATAACAGAAGCCTCGGCGATGCTGGTCGGTGCGCAGCATGGTTTCGATCGCATCGAAGCCCGCCTTGTTCCAGAGCTGAATCCAGGCGGCGACGCCTTCGGCATCCTGTTTGTAGGTATCGCGGATGAAATTGCGGATGCGAAGATTGACCACCGGATGCATATCGGACCCGACAATGGCGGCGAGCGCGCGGACATGGGCGCGCGCAATAGGATCTTTCGGCAAGAGCGGGGGCGTGGGGTACACCTCCTCGAGATATTCGATAATTGCTGAAGACTGGTAGAGCCGGTTTCCGTCCACCTCGAGCGTGGGTATGCCGCGCATCGGGTTGATCGCGGTGTAGCCGGGGGTCAAATGCTCGCCCTTGTTCAGCCGGATCGCGATGTATTCGTAAGGCAACCCCTTGAGATTAAGAACGATCCTGGTCCGATAGGACGTGCTGCTGGCGTGAAAATTGTAGAGTTTCATCATGGGTTCGATCCTCCGGCTGTTCTCTTTTGCGCCGATCCCCTCGGCGTCTAACAGGATTGTAACCGAGACTGCACTTGCAAATCAGTCGCATATAGAGTTGGATGCGGGTCCCAAATTGGAAAAACATTCTATGCGGGCATTTTTCGGGATTTTCCTTGCCGGCGCACTCATTTCGGGGCCCGCTTTTGCGGCGTCAGTTGCCCAACCGAAGGCTGCCGACGTCTTGAATACCTATAGCGATCTTGCCCATGCGATGTACGAGGATTCCTTCCTCACCGCAAAGGCGCTGCAGACCGCGGTGAATGCTTTTCTGGCGGATCCGACGCCGGTCAAACTTGCAGCGGCGCGCAATGCCTGGAAGGCGGCGCGCGTTCCTTATCTCCAAACGGAAGGCTTCCGCTTCGGCAACACAATTGTGGACGAATGGGAAGGCGAGGTGAATTCCTGGCCGCTGGATGAAGGCCTTATCGACTATGTCGCCGCGTCCTATGGCAAGACTTCGGACGAAAATCCGCTCTACACGCTGAACCTTATTGCCAACAAGCAGATCCGGGTCGGTGCGAAGCAGCTCAATGCTTCGGTGATTGACAAAGCCCTGCTCCGTCAGCTGCAACATGCCCAGGGCGTGGAAGCCAATGTCGCCACGGGCTATCACGCCATCGAGTTTTTGCTTTGGGGTCAGGATCTGCACGGCACCGGTCCCGGCGCGGGTGAACGGCCGGCGAGCGATTATGATGTGAAGGCCTGCACGCATGGCAATTGCGACCGGCGCGGGCAATATCTGAAGGCCGCGACCGATCTTCTGGCCGAGGATATGGGCACAATGGCAGCGAATTGGGCGGCAGACGGCAAAGCCCGCAAGGACTTTGCCGCGAAAGGCCAGAATGGCGGCCTTTCCACCATTCTCACGGGCATTGGCAGTCTTTCCTACGGCGAAATGGCCGGCGAGCGTATGAAGCTCGGTCTGATCCTGCACGATCCCGAGGAGGAGCAGGATTGCTTCTCGGATAACACGCACAATTCGCATTATTACGATCAGCTCGGCATCACGGAGATCTGGGGCGGGCGTTACACGCGCACAAATGGCGCGGTGGTCCAGGGTCCCAGCTTCCGTGATTATGTCGCCGCCAAGAATCCCGAAGTGGCCAAGCGCATGGATCAAAAGCTTGCGGACACCTTGGCAAAGGTGAAAAAAATCAAAGACACCGGCGATTCCGGCAAAATGGCTTATGATCAGATGATCGCCAAAGGCAACACGGCCGGGAACAAGATGGTCCAGGATGCTATCGATGCATTGATCGCGCAGACCCGCGCCGATGAAGCTGTGGTCGCGGCGATGGGCCTGAAGATTTCGCTCGAAGGATCGGACAGTCTCGACAATCCGTCCTCCGTCACGCGATGACCGCTTGATGGGCGGCGAGCGCCCCGGGCTCACCCGCCGCGCTTTGCTTGCGGGCAGCGCCGCGGTGACTGCGGCAGCACTCACGGCCTGCGGGCGCGGTTCGACTTCAGCCGATGCGCAGACGGGGCGCTTAGGGGAAACCCGGATTGGCGGAAAGCCCTTTGTGCTGACACCACGGGAACACCCCATCACGCTTGGCTCGAACAAGGGACCCACGCCAGCGTGGCTTTATGGCGATGCGGTGTTTCCCGTGTACCGTCTGCGGCTTGGGGAATCCCTGGAAGCCACGCTGTCGAACGGATTGAAGGAACACACCTCCGTCCATTGGCACGGGGTGCGTGGGCCCAACGCCATGGATGGCGTCCCCTATGTCACGCAGATGCCGGTTCAGCCGGGCGAGACGTTCACCTATCGCCTTACGCCCCCCGATGCCGGGACCTTCTTCTTCCACCCCCATTGCAACACGGTTGAACAATTGGGCCGTGGACTTGCCGGGGTTCTGATCGTCGAAGATGGCGCAGCATTCGATGACGACGTGGTGTGTGTGCTCAAGGATTGGCGGGTGGCGAAGGATGGCAGCTTTTTGCCGTTCCTTACGCTCGACGGCGCAGCGCGTGGCGGCACCTTCGGCACGCTGCGCACGGTCAATGGCCTTGCGGCGCCCCGGATCAAGGTTCCGCCCAATGCCAATATCCGCTTGCGGGTGTTGAACCTGGATTCGACCCGGGTCAGCGATATCGGCCTGCAAGGCGCGGAAGGCTCCGTAATCGCTATCGATGGCAATGCGCTCTCTCCGTTCACCTTGGACACGTGGCGCATGGGACCGGCCATGCGGATGGAGGTGGCGCTGCGTACCCCGGATGCCGGCAGTACGGTTGCGCTGGTCGATTTTTTTGCGGCCGAGCCGGTGGTCCTTGCGACCCTTGTGGCGGAGGGAGCCGGGAAACCCAGTTCAGCGCGAACTTCCGCATTGCCGGCCGTCACGCTCAGCGACGCCGATATCGCGAATGCCGAAACCCATGAATTGAAGCTCTCGGCATCAGCCACGGCGAGCGATTATTCGGGGCTCGCCCCCATTGTCCTGCCCGATGGCCGCACAATCGATGTTCTGGATACGCTCTGTTCCACCCAGCGCACCATGTGGGCCATCGACGGCACACCCTGGCCGCAGACCGGACACGAGCATTTGCCGCCTCCACTGATGACGCTGGCGCGCGGAACATCGGTGCGTCTTCGTCTTACCAACACCACCCCCCACGTGCATCCGATGCATCTGCACGGGCACACATTCAAAGTGTTGTCGGCGAACAAGTTGAAACGGCCGCAACATTGGGCCGATACAGTGCTGGTCTTGCCGGAAGAACGGGTCGAGATCGCTTTCGTGGCCAACAATCCCGGCAATTGGATGATCCATTGCCATATCATCGAGCACCAGGACACGGGGATGATGGCGTGGTTCCGCGTCACCTGATTGGGCTGTTGGGAAGTGCCGCGCTGGCGCTGAGCAGTGTCGCGGTGGCCGCGCCGTCACTCGACACGGTGATGGGCAAGCGCCTGTTCGAGCGCAATTGGGTCTCCGCGCCGTCTTCGACCAAATCCGATGATGGGCTCGGCCCGCTCTACGATGCGCCCTCTTGTGTGTCCTGCCATGCGCAAAATCCGGCGAGCGCAGTGGATCAAACCAGCACGCCGCCCGGGATGGTGGTGCGTCTGGGAAATGCACATGGGGGTGTTGATCCC
>DATARE010000068.1:0-26118 GCA_036264295.1 Micropepsaceae bacterium
TGAAATTCCTGCCGTCGATGCGCGCATCCGATTTTTCCGGCCGCGGCCTGGGTGGTGGGGGCGAAGTCACATCCATATTCGCTCTATAAGGCGCTTGGAGATTTGCCACCGCGTCTGCCGGCGGGGCGATCACCCCGGGCGCCACAACCTGTTCGCTTATCCGAAAGCCCAGTAGGGCGAGCACCAGGACACCCATTGCGCCCGCTGCCCAACCCCATCGATTGGTCAAAGGAAGTATCTTCCAACCTCGCCGAGCGGAAACAGGTTTGGGCTCCCGCACGCCATCCGCGATGACTGCCACGATCAGGTCGGCCGGAACCGGCATTGCATGGCTGGATAACCGCTCCAAGAAATGCTGCGCCGCATCCTGCTCGTAAATGTCGTCCAAGTAGGTGTCAGGCGTTACCGCTTCCGTGCCATTGGGTTTCGCAGACATAGCCGGATGCACCCGCGTCAAAGCCGCCGTAAGCGCCACACGCGTCATCGTAAGCTCGAGGTTCTCGACGCCGTCGGTTTCCTCCAGCAGCGACTCGAAAAGACCATCCAATTCGTTCGTTGCCATCTTGCTTCCTCACGCTCCCTTTCTAGACGGATGCGCGCCAGGTTTTGACGGCCGATTCTTCGGCGATGAGATCGCGCAAGTGCTTCAGCACGCGCTGTTTCAGCTTATAGATGTCTTCCACGGGCCGGTGCATCAGTTGAGCGATTTCTCGCGAGCGGGGCGGACGAGCCAAGCTCAGAACGATTTGGAGATAAAGCCGCTCGGCATCGGGAAGCGAATCCATGGCGCGCATCAGCACATCCAGCGCGCCCGCCAATTGCGCATCCTCTTCGGCTTGCACCAATTGCCTTTCCGGCGACGTTTCCAATGCGTCGGGGATTTCGCGAAGTTCCGCCTCACTTGCCGCAAGACGCAACGCGTAAGGCCGCCGGCGTGATTGTGAGGCGCGCAGGAAATCGATCAGCAGGCGATCCGCCGTGCGCAGCACGAATCCGGCAAAACTGCCGTTGCCGCCATAGGCCCTTAAGCGCCGATAGTCCTCCTCGACCATTGCGAGCGAAATCTGCTGATAGGCTTCGCGGCGTGAGTCCTCATGTGCGGCGCCGCGCATTCGGCGGTGGATCAGTCTTACCAGATCGGCCTTGAACAAACCTTCGAAAGCCCGCCAGCCCTTCTGCCGATCCTCGTGCAGAAGACGCAACATTCGCGTTGCCAGCAAATCGCGCACGTTGAGCGCAACGAATGTTTCGAGGGGCCCCCGGCCGGTATAGGCGTCAAAACGTGCAAAATTGTTCGCCTTCAGCAGCGCCATGATTTCGACGAACGCTTCGCGTGTCTGCGCCTCGTCCGCCGTCAGCAGCGCACACGCGCCCCAAACGGTGAGAGCGATCTCCTTGACGAATTGCGTGGTCGTTTCCAGATCGCCATCACGAAGAGCGGCAATCCGAGCCTGCATTTCGGCGGCGTCGATTTCCATGCCCCCTCTCCGCCTCGTCTACCGACCTGCGCGCGCCGTCATCATACCCTCTATAGACGGAGTGGCTGCGGTTTTTGGCCGGAGAAATTCAAAAATGGGCTCTTCGCAAAAACCTGTTTGGCCATGCTAAGGTCCGCCCCCGAAAGCGAGCGGGCGGACGCCCCTCGCATCCGGGAGACCTCACATGACGAAATTTGCCGCTGCTTTGCTTGCCGCCACTGCCATGGCCGCCGGTGCCGGTCCGGGCATGGGCACCGCTCTCGCCCAAAGCGCGGTGGAGCGGCTGGACCCCGCCCTGGACGCGCTGGTGGACGCGAACACCAAGGTCGAAATCCTGACCCAGGATCAGGACGCCTTTTTCGAAGGCCCCGTTTGGCACCATGGCCGCGAGGGCAATTTCCTGACCTTCAGCGATTTGATCCACAACCGGGTCGACAAATGGGACCCAAAGACGAAGCAGGTTTCCACCTATCTCGCCGATATTTGGAAGGGCAAGGACAATTCCAACGCCATCGCACAGGAGCGGGACGGCAAAAAACTGGTCCAAGTCGGCGCCAATGGCGAAACCTTGGACAAAGAAGGCCGGCTGGTGTTCGTCGCGATGGGTTCGGGCAAGGTCATGCGCCGGGACGCCGACGGCAAGCTGACGACCCTGGCCGACAGCTATGAAGGACACCATCTGAACGCGCCCAACGATCTCGTCATCAAATCGAATGGCGACATCTATTTCACCGACATTCGCGCCAACACCAAGAGTTCGGATTTCAATCCGCCCGAAGGGGTTTCCCACACCGGTGTCTATCGGATCAAAAGCGGCAAGCTCGAACTGCTGGACGGTATGGTGGACGCTCCCAATGGCATCGCCTTTTCGCCAGACGAGAAGGTGCTTTATGTCAACGACATCCGGCTGAAGCATGTCATCCGCTACGACGTAAACGGCGATGGTACGCTGTCAAACAGCAGGCTCTTCATCGACATGAGCACGGATTCCCGGCCCGGCAATCCGGACGGTATGAAGATCGACAAACAGGGCAATGTCTGGGACAGCGGACCGGGCGGCATCTGGATCATTACGCCGGCGGGCAAGCATATCGGCACCGTGTTGACGCCGGAACGGCTTTCCAATCTCGCCTGGGGCGATGACGGAAAGACGCTTTACACCACCGGCGGTACCATGGTGACCCGCATCCAGGTGAAGGCTGAGGGCATCCGGCCATAACGCGTAAAAAGCACGAGCACGACCCCACACCCTATCCGCGTCTGATTCAGCGCGACCCGCGCGACCGCAGGCGCAAGCCCATCATTATGGGGCGGGAAAGCAGCCCCTGGAGCGATCTTTATCTTGGGATGCTGACGGCCCCTTGGTGGGTTTTCCTCGCCGGGCTGGCGGGGCTGTACATCGTCATCAATACGCTGTTTGCCGGGCTCTATCTTCTCGATCCGGGCGGCCTTGCCAATGCCCGGCCGGGCTCGTTCTGGGACGCGTTCTTTTTCAGTGTACAGACCTTCGCCACGTTGGGGTATGGCGGTCTGGCGCCCAAATCCTTCTATGCCAACATCCTGGTGACGGTGGAAGCCTTCGCTGGCGTGCTGAACATCGCACTCGCCAGCGGCACGATGTTCGCTCGGGTTTCGCGCCCCACCGCGCGCGTGATGTTCAGCCGGCCGGCAGTGATCGCCACCTTCGAGGGCCGGCCAACATTCATGTTCCGGGTTGCAAACCAACGCGGCAACCAGATCATGGAAGCCGATATCACGGTGACGCTGGCCCATCAGTACCTGACCCGTGAGGGCCATATCATGCGGCGCTTCGAAGAATTGCCGCTCATCCGCAGCCACACGCCGCTTTTCGCCCTGTCATGGACCGTCATGCACGCGATCGGCGAGAACAGCCCGCTCTATGGCGCCGACCGGGATTCACTTTTGAAGGACCAGGTGGAAATCGTGATCGTGTTGAGCGGAACTGACGAGAACTATTCCGACCGCATCTATGCGCGTCATTCCTATGCCCCCCACGACATCCATTGGAACAAGAAATTCGCCGATGTGCTGCGTTTGGGCCCGGATGACCGCCGCATCGTGGATCTGACCAAATTTCACGAGGTGATGGACATCGATTCCGCTTGAGCCGGCCCACCTCACCCGTTAGGTTCCGCCGCCATGCAGCCCTTCAAGACACTTTCCGGCGTCGCGGCGCCGATGCCGATGGTTAATGTCGATACCGACATGATCATCCCCAAGCAATTCCTGAAAACCACCAAGCGCACGGGCCTGGGTTCGGCGCTGTTCTTCGAACAGCGTTACGAGCCCGACGGCAAGGAAAAGCCCGATTTCGTGCTCAACCAGCCGGCCTACAGAAAGGCCCAGATCCTGGTGGCGGGTGCCAATTTCGGTTGCGGCTCGAGCCGAGAGCATGCGCCCTGGGCCCTGCTCGATTTCGGCATACGCTGCGTGATCGCCCCGTCTTTCGCCGACATCTTCTACAACAATTGCTTCAAGAACGGGATTCTGCCGATCGCGCTGCCGCAAGCCGACGTCGACAAATTGATGGACGATGCCGAGCGCGGCGCCAATGCTGTCATCAGCATCGACCTGGAGAAGCAGGAAATCCGTGGCCCCGACGGCGGCTGCATCAAATTCGACATCGACCCGTTCCGCAAGCAATGCCTCCTGAACGGCTGGGACGATATCGGACTTACCTTACGCAACGAGAACAAGATCACCGATTTCGAGGCACAGCGCCGCCTCAGCCAGCCCTGGGTGTAAAGTTTCATGACCTACAGAATTTTGCTTCTTCCCGGCGACGGAATCGGGCCGGAAGTCATGGCCGAAACCGAGCGCGTCCTGAATTGGATGGCCAAGAATCGTGGTCTGTCCTTTGCCATTGAGCGCGGTCTCGTCGGCGGTGCCGCGCTGGACGTGGAAGGCGCACCCATTTCCGAAGAGACCATGCGGCTCGCCCATGCGGCCGATGCGGTGCTGTTCGGCGCGGTCGGCGGTCCCAAATGGGACAACAACCCGTTCGAAATGAAGGCCGAACGCGGACTGTTGCGCCTGCGCAAGGATCTTGAGCTGTTCGCGAATTTGCGCCCCGCGATTTGTTTCGATGCGCTGAAGGATGCGTCATCGCTCCGCCCCGAATTGGTTTCGGGACTGGATCTCCTCATCATCCGGGAGCTGACCGGCGGCGTCTATTTCGGCGAGCCGCGCGGCATCATCGAGCTCAATGACGGCACGCGCCGTGCGGTCGACACGCAGGTCTATACCACCGGCGAGATTCAGCGCATTGCGCGCGTGGCGTTCACGCTGGCCCGGCTGCGCTCGAACCGCGTCGCTTCGGCGGAAAAGTCCAATGTCATGCATACCGGCGTGCTGTGGCGGCAGGAAGTGCAGAAAATTCACGACGCGGAATTTGGCGATGTGGAATTGACGCATATCCTCGCCGACAATTGCGCCATGCAGCTGGTGCGCAATCCCAAGCAGTTCGACGTCATCGTCACTGACAATCTGTTCGGCGATGTGCTGTCGGACGAAGCGGCGCAATGCACCGGCTCCATCGGCATGCTGCCGTCGGCCTCACTCGGGGCGAAAGACCCGAAGAGCGGACGCCAGCCGGGCCTGTACGAACCCGTGCATGGCACGGCGCCGGATATCGCCGGCAAAGGGTTGGCCAATCCGTTCGCCTGCATCCTCTCGCTGGCCATGTGCCTGCGCTATTCCCTCGGCCGCCCCGACGAAGCCAAGCTTGTCGAGCAGGCGGTCGAGAAGGTGCTGAACGACGGCCTGCGCACGGGCGACATCATGCAGCCGGGCAAGAAGCTGGTCGGCACGCGCGAAATGGGCGATGCCGTCATCGCCGCGCTGAACGGGCTGAACGTCTAACGCCCGCCGGAAAGCTTCGAGCCTTCGCCGATCTTGATCGGCAGAGCGCGCGCATCGATATCGTCGATGCAGCCGAGATTGACACCCATCATGTCGGGCACCGTGCGCGGCTGATGATGGGTATAGATCCCGCAATGCTTGCAGAAATAGTGCTTCGCGATTTTCGTGTTCCATTGATACATCGTCAAATCGCCTTCGCCCTTCAGCAGGCGAAATTTCTCTTTCGGCAGGCGCGCCATGATGGCGCCCTTGCGGCGGCACAGCGAGCAATCGCAAATGAGCCCGCTATCCAACTCGCCTTCGACTTCGAATTCCACCGCGCCGCAGTGGCATGACCCTTTGTGAACGGACATCGCTAAACTCCAGACCTGTTGCGGATTTCGTAGACTGAGCGTGTTCTTCAAGGAATTTCCGGCGGAAAGATAGGGTGCCCCTCGGCCCCCCGGCGAATGGGAATCGCCGCCTCGACACATGCAAGCGGCAATTCGGCATAGAGATGGGGGAATTTCTCGCCTCCACGCGACAATTCCCATTTCAGCGCCGGCTCCAAAAGTCCCACCTCCAAAGCCACCAACCAGCAGCAATTCTCGGCCGCGAAATACCGCGCGAAGGTTGCACGCACCTGATTCGCCGCGGACAAATGGATGAAACCGTCACGGTTATCATCGGCGGAACCGCGGAAAATGCCGGCCTTTTGGGCTTCCTCCCACTCCGCGCCGCGAAGGATTTTGTAGACCCGCTCTGCCATCGCTCTAGACCATCCATGGAAAATGAGTAATAAATCCTATTCGATTCGCCAACATAGGAATACAGACTCAGATCTGGACAATGATCCCATTTTTGCGGGCTGGCAGGGGGACTGCATGCTAACGCACAAACAAATCTGGCGCGCTATCGACGCGCTGGCAGATCGCCATAATCTGTCGCCTTCCGGCTTGGCGAGGATTGCGGGGCTGGACCCCACCACATTCAACAAGAGCAAGCGCGAAACCGCATCCGGCAAGCTCCGGTGGCCCTCAACGGAATCACTTGCCAAGGTGCTTCAGGCGACGGGCTCGACACTGGAGCAATTCGTAGCGCTGGTCGGCAATGGCGCACCGCTGCGCGCCTCGCTCCAACTCGTTCCCTTGATCGGATTGGCGCAAGCGGGCAATGCCGGTTTTTTCGACGATGCGGGTTTTCCCGCCGGCGCGGGTTGGGAGGAGATTGCGTTCCCTGAACTCGGCGATCCACATGCCTATGCGCTGGAGATCACCGGCGAATCGATGCTGCCGGTCTATCGCGATGGCGACCGGATCATCGTCTCGCCACAGGCCAACACACGGCGCGGCGATCGCGTCGTGGTCAAAACCATCGAAGGCGAAGTGATGGCAAAGCATCTTCACCGCCTCACCGTGCGCCGCGTCGAGCTGCAATCCTTCAATCCGCAATTCGAAGACAGGGTGCTGGATTTGGCGGAAATTGCCTTTATCCACCGCATCATCTGGGCCAGCCAATAAATTTTGTCGCTTCGGTGACGGCTTTTTAATGTTGGCGATGTGCCTTCGCCGTCTCCCATCCGCGTTTTCTCATCAGGAACAGTCTTGCTCCAGCCCAGGCTGGGTTTTGACGCGAGACGAACAATGGAGATGCACAATGAAATACATCGTCCAGGGAGCAATAGTCGCCTTGGCCTTATCGGCAACGCCTTTGATCGCTTCCGCCCCGGCGGCAGCGGCCACCGATTTCAGCATCACACTCGGAAACGCGGCCTTCGGCTATAGCGACGGATACTGGGATCGCGACCATCATTGGCACGCATGGCGCAATCGTGACGAGGCGCGCTATTTCCGCGAACATATGGCCGATCACTATTACAATATGCGCCACAATCATGATCGCAAGGATCGCGATGAAGGCTGGCGCAACGAGCGCTGGTGGGATCGCCACTAAGACCGCGACGCTTTGAAAATAAGCCCGGGCGATCGGCTCCGGGCTTATTTTTTCAGCTCGGCAGCAATCAGCTATAGCCCTGATAATGACTGACCAGCGCCATATATTCGCGGAGCTTGCCGGCTTTGATCATTGCCAGCATATTTGCCGCGCGCTGCTTGATCACGCTCTCATAGGCGGTGCGCGGTTCGATTCCTCCGACCGACGCCAGCATGACGGCAATGTCTTTCTGATAGGTCTCGAAATCATAGCCCGACAATGACAGCGCATATTGAAAGCGGATCACCAGGTTCTTGGGTTCGGCCGCAAAGGCGCGCGCGAAATAATCGAGGCCTGTATCCAAGCGTGCACCATAGACGGCGCGCGCGAGAACACTGCCGCCGTTGCGCACGATCTCTATATTCCAGGCACCGGCCGCTGCGAGCGACCAATCATCATTCGGCGCCACGTCCAGCGCATGATCGATGGCCGCCTTCGCCGTTTCCGGAATACGCGCAAACTGCGCCCGTACATTTCCAATAATCCGTGCCTCGAAACCGACCGCCGCAGCGAGATAGATGAATGCTTCCGGATGCGCGCTGTCGAGAGCGATCGAACGGCGCGCCAAATCTTCCACCCGCTTCAGGCAGGGAAGACACGGCTTGTCGCTCAAATTCGCTTCGGCGAACGCCGCACGCGCGGCCACCGCGAGGCCATTGCCGGTCTTTGTTGCCTCACCCGCGGCAATGGCTTCTTCATATTTGCCGGCGCGGTACAGATCGAACGGCGTTTGCTCCGCGCCAAGCGCAGAAGAATAGAGAAACACTGCTAGCAGACACGCTGGACCCAGACGCCGCACGACCGCCTCTACACATTTGCCGGCAAGAACGCATCCGCCAGCGCCGTTCGAATCAAGACCGCTGTTTGTGCGCAGCCGAAAAGCGCCGCAAACGACCCAAAGCGCGGCCCCTGCTCCTGACCTAGCGCCACCTCATAGATCGCTTTGAACCAATCGCGCAAAGGCTCGAACCCGTGGGTCTTGCCGATTTCATACACGACGGTCTGCACCGTTTCAGGGTTCCTCTCTTCGGCCATATTCTCCAAAGCGTCGGCGAGGGCCGAAAGCGCTTCACGCTCTTTCGCGGTTGCGGCACGGTAGCGCTTCTGCGGCCGTACGAAATCTTCATAATATTTCAGCGCATAGCTCACGAGCCGGTCGAGTCCCGGATGGCTCTTTGGTCCGGCGTCGGGCGCATAGGCGCGTATGAAGCCCCAAATCACGTCACGATCATGCGTCCCCGATGCACTGACGAGATTCAAAAGCAGTCCGAAACTGACAGGAAAATCTTCCTTCGCTGGCTTGCCCGCGGAAATAAACCACACCGGATTTTCGAGCGCCGCCGCCGGCTCGTTATCGGCGCGATGATATTGGGCAAGAAACGCCAGGTAATCGTCCACACTGCGCGGAATCGCATCGAAATAGAGGCGCTTCGCCGCTCGCGGTTTCTGGAACATGAACAGCGCCAGGCTTTCTTCCGGCCCGTAGGCAAGCCATTCATCGACCGAGAGGCCATTGCCTTTCGATTTGGAAATCTTCTGCCCCTGCTCGTCCAGGAACAATTCATAGGTGAGCGTTTCGGGCGGTACGCCGCCAAGGACGCGCACGATCTTCGTCGACAATTCCACCGAGGGGATGAGGTCCTTGCCCGACATCTCATAATCGACCCCGAGCGCCAACCAGCGCATGGCCCAATCGGCCTTCCATTGCAGTTTGCAATGGCCGCCCGTGACCGGCACTTCGGTGCGGGTCCCGTCTTCATCATAGACGATCGTACCGGCGTCGATATTCCACGCGACCACCGGGACCTGCAGCACGCGGCCAGTGCGCGGACACAGTGGAAGAAAGGGGCTGTAGGTCGCCCGCCGCTCCGGCCCCAAAGTCGGCAGCACGATTTCGCGCACCTGTTCGTAATGGCGCAGCACGGTCAGAAGGGCGGCATCGAACATGCCGCCCTGGTAGCATTCGGTCGAGCTGTAGAAATCGTAACGAAAACCGAAGCGGTCGAGAAAGGCTTTCAGCCGCGCATTGTTGTGCGCGCCGAAGCTTGGATGGGTGCCGAAGGGATCGGGAATAGCCGTGAGGGGCTTGCCCAGATGTCCGCGCAGCAGCTCCTGATTGGGAACATTGTCGGGAACTTTCCGCAACCCATCCATATCGTCGGAAAATGCGATCAGCCGGGTCGGGATGTCCGACATCGCCTCGAAGGCTTGCCGGACCCAACTGGTGCGCGCGACTTCCCCGAAGGTTCCGATATGGGGCAGGCCCGAGGGGCCATAGCCGGTCTCGAACAAGATCTCGCGAACCGGCGATCCTGCGGCCTGCCGTTTTTCGATGCGCGCGAGCAATTTGCGCGCTTCGTCAAAGGGCCAAGCACGGGCGGTTAGGGCAAGCGCGCGGCACGAGGAGCCGGATGTCATCGCGATCCTTAATGTTAAGCCTATCGAAAGGCGCAGAAGCTAGGCTCTCTCCCTACACAAGGTCAACGCAAGCGCAAAGCGCCGGCGATGGCAGGCCGAAGGCCTGCGAGGGAGTGCGAGAGTGAACACCGAAGGGGCTGAGAACCAGACTCTTTCGCGAGAGAAAGCGCTGTTGAGCGGCAGGGTGGCAATCCTGCACGCGCTCAGCCGTTACGTGCTTTTCCTGCCTTTTGCTTCGCTCTGCGTTGCCGTGTCCGTGCTGGAGCGGTCCGCGCCCTTTTCCCATGTGGTAAGCCCCCTGATTCTTCTGTTTGCGGCGGCGGTTTGCTCTCACCGTCTGAAGGCGCGTTATGACAGCCGGGACCCCAGCGAAGATCCCGCGGTCTGGGCCATGCGCTACACCATCCTTTCGGGTGTGACCGGCGCCATTTGGGGCCTGGGCGCCTTTGTCTGGTTCGTGCCCGGGACTTTCCCCGCACAGGCCTATCTGGTGCTCGCGTTTCTTGGGGTTTCGACGATTGAATTCGTGTCCTGTGCCGCCTATCGGCCCGCCTATCTCGCGCACGCAGCCGCATCGTTGGTGCCGCTCGCGGCGCTGCTCGTTTATGAAGGCGGCCCTTATCAGCTCTTGTCCGCTGTTCTGGTGCTTTTCTTCGGCGGCACGCTCTACAATTATGGTGGCCGGGTGGCGGAACTGCTGGATGAAGGCATTCTTCTGCGCCATGACAATGCCGAGTTGATCTTGCGCTTGAGCGAGGAGAAACGCGCGGCCGAAACGGCACGCGATGCCGCCCAAGCGAACGAACGCGCCAAATCGGCCTTCGTCTCCAATATCAGCCATGAATTGCGCACGCCGCTAAATGCGATCCTGGGCATGGCCCAACTTTTGGAGCGCAGCGAACTCCCCAAGGCTCAGCGCGATCATGTGAAGGTGCTGCTCGAGGGAAGCCGGGGCCTGAAGACGCTGCTCGACGACGTCATCGCACTTTCATCGCAAAGCAGCGAGCTAATTTCTCCCTCGGAAGAAGGCTGCGATGCAGGCCAGGCGGTGCGCACCGTGGCCCGCCTGCTTCAACCCAATGCCTGGGAAAAACGTCTGCGTCTCTCGGTCAATATCTCCCCGGGCCTGCCGCGGGTGGCCGGCGACCCCAGGCTCGTCCGTCGCGTGCTGCTGAAACTCGTCAGCAATGCGATCAAATTTACCGAGCGCGGCAATATCGAAATCACCCTCGATGCCGCAGCCGATCAAACGGATCTGTCATGCGTGCGCTTCGCCGTCACCGATACGGGGCCAGGCATTCCGAGTACGCTGCTTGCAACGATTTTCGATCCCTTCACGAAGGCCGATGAGTCCTACGCCACGCCGCATCCCGGCGCAGGGCTCGGTCTGGCCGTGGCCAAACGCCTGGTGGAATCGATCGGCGGCACTATGGGGGTCGAAAGCGAGCCGGGATTGGGCGCGAAGTTCTGGGTCAAATTCCCCGCCATCAAAACATCGACGGCCGAACAGACCGTCGACGACGATCACGTCACACCGCCCAGCGGACTGTCTTTGCTGGCCTTCCTTCCCGATGAAACCATGCATTCTGCTGTCGAGCGGCTTCTCGTGCCGTTCGGGAATTCCTTGAGCAGCGCTCAGACATTGTCCGAAGCTGTCACAATGTCGGCGCGGGGCGGTTATGCGCTGGTCATCGCCGCAGCATCCCATGTTGATGCCTTCGCCGCCGTGCCGGGACAGCGGACTCCCATTCTGGCGCTGGCCACACAGGAAGAACGCAGTCCCAATGGCGCGGATGCCTTGCTGCGCTGGCCGGCGGGACCGAGCGCCCTGTACTCGGCGATCATCTCGGTGACCGGCGACGGCCCGAAGCAGGCCATGGCGGGAAGCGAAGAGCATATCGAAGCGGCCATCGACGCCAAGGCGATTTCCGATTTGGAGAAATCGCTCGGCATCAAGACGCTGCTCGATATTCTGCAGTCTTACATGCACACGGCCGATGAATTGGCGGCGGCGCTGGCGACAACCTCGGACAACGAAGATTGGACCCATGCCGCTCGCTTGGCGCAGGATTTCGCCGGCGCGGCGGGAGGCTTGGGCTTGAGCGCCCTCACCTCGGCCGCCCGCTCGCTCGCACAAAGCGCGCGCGACGGCGCTGGCGACCACGCGCTTTCCGTGGCTGCCGATGATGTGCTTGCCGAGCACAGCCGCGTGCGCGAGGCCTTGCGCCGGCTTTATCCCGATCTGGCGGCCTAAGTCGCCGACTTGGATTGCGTTCGTACACTCTGCCGGAGTTGCGGCAGACCATGACAGCCACGGCCGCTCTTTCGGCAACGCTGCGAACTCGTATATTCATCGGCGTCTCCTGAATTCGCGAGGTCGTCGAGATTGCGTCTGCCCCACATGGATTTGCCGGCACTTGCGGTGACCGGCGGCGGCGCGATGCTGGCGTCTCCTTCGGGCGAAACGCGAGCTCTCTCGGCGGGGGAAGCGCGCAATCTGGTGGCGAGCGGGGATGTGCTCGTCTGCCACGCGATGTTCGTGAGCCAACGTTTGAACGCGCGCCTTTTGAAGCCTTTGTTCGATGTTCTGGAGCTTTTCGCCTTCGTGCAGCCGGGTGTGCCTTGCCTGCCCAGTCCGCTCGGGATTGCGCGGGCTTTGAATCTGCCCGAGCTCCATTCACCAGAGGATTCCGCGCGCACGCTGTCGCGGGCTGCGGCGGCACTCTTCGAGATGCTGGTTGGCATGGCGCCGGAGGACAAGGAACGGGCTCGCAAGACCGCGGCGTTTATGACCAAAGCCGGTTGGCGGTGGGGACCCGCGGTCCAAACCATTCTCGGCGAGCCGGAACGCATGCCGAGTCCGCTCGCGGGCATCGATGCCTGGCGTGGATTGCCGGAATGGGAGGAAGGGCCGCCGCCCGCACGCCCCGGAAGTGAGCCAGTCGAAACCGAGGAAGCGCAGGCGCGTCTCGCTATGTTGATCGGGAGAAAGGGCGCCAGCCGGCCGCAGCAGCAGGATTTCACGGCCGCCGCCACGCTTGCATTTGCGCCACGTGCGCGCGTGGGATCGCCGCGCATTGCGCTGGTGGAAGCAGGCACCGGAACCGGCAAGACTTTGGGCTATCTCGCACCGGCGTCTTTGTGGGCGGAAAAAAACGGTCCCGGTCTGTGGATCTCGACCTACACCCGAAATCTGCAGCGTCAGATCTTGCAGGAGGCGGAAAAGCTCCAACGCAGCCCACAAGACCGACCGCTGAAAGTGGTCCTGCGCAAGGGCCGCGAAAACTATCTTTGTCTGCTCAACTTCGAAGATGCCGCCAAGCGCAACGCCCACGCGCCGGGACAGCGCCCCGTTGCGCTGGGCCTGATCGCGCGATGGCTCGCCACGGTCCCGGACGGCGATCTGTCCGGCGCCGGTTTTCCCGCTTTTTTGGGTGCAACAGTTCCATTGCGCGAACTCACCGACCGGCGCGGCGAATGCATTTACGCCGCCTGCCCGCATTATCGCGTGTGTTTTATCGAGCGCGGGCTCAGGCGAGCCCACGCTGCCGATATCGTCATCGCCAATCACGCGCTGGTCATGGCGCAGGCGACGCATGATGGCTTGCGCGCCGAAGAAGCCGACGACGTCACGCCGGAGCGGCGCGTGCGTTATGTCTTCGATGAAGGCCATCATTTGTTCGATGCCGCGGATTCGGCTTTCGCCGCAGAACTGTCCGGCGCGGAAATGGCTGAGCTGCGCCGCTGGATACGTGGGCCGGAGGGGCGCCAGTCCCGGGCGCGGGGCTTGAACGAGCGCGTGCGCGAACTCATGGCCGGCGCGGAAGGTGCAAGCACGCTCGACGAAGCGCTGGCTGCCTCGGGCGCTCTCGCCGGCGAAGGCTGGCAGGCGCGTTTGCGCGGAGGAGGTCCGCGGGGACCCGGCGAAGTCTTCCTGGCCCATGTCTACAGCCATGCGCGCGCGCGCAGCGCCGATGGCGATTCCGAATACGGCATCGAAGCCGAAGTTCGCCCGCTGTCCCCGCAATTGCTGGAGGCGGCGCGAGCGCTCGATCATTGGCTGGTGCGCCTTGGTGCGCCGCTCAATCGTTTGGCGACGCATTTGCGCCGCCGCCTCGACAAGGAAGCCGCGGATTTGGACTCCGGCACCCGCGTGCGCATCGAAGCCGCGGTGCGCGGGCTCGAACGGCGCGCTCATCTGCTTATTCCCGCTTGGCGGGCGATGCTGGCGGCGCTCGAAGAAGAACCCGGCGACACGCCGGAATTTGCCGATTGGTTTGAAATCGCGCGCGATGACGGCCGCGACGGCGATGTCGGGATGAAGCGGCATTGGATCGATCCCACCATTCCTTTCGCCGAAACCATCCTGAAACCGGCCCATGGAGCGTTGATCACCTCGGCAACATTGCGCGATGCCGGAAACGAAAGTGAAGCGGATGGGGATTGGCGCAGCGCCGAGGTGCGTGTTGGGGCTCACCATCTTCCCGAGCCGCCATCGCGCGCGCTGTTCGGTTCACCCTTCGATTGGGCAAACCAGGCGCGCATCATCGTAGTGCGCGATGTCGACCGGCGGGATTGGGATCAGCTCGGCGCCGCTTATCGCGAACTGTTCCTGGCTTCGGGCGGCGGTGCGCTCGGTCTTTTCACCGCGATCAAGACGCTGCGCGCCATTCACGCCCGCATCGCGGCGCCGCTCGCCGCCGCCGGTGTCGCGCTCTACGCCCAGCATATGGATGCGCTCGACACGGGCACGCTGGTGGATCTTTTCCGTGCCGAGGAGAACGCCTGTCTGTTGGGGACCGATGCGTTGCGCGACGGTATCGATGTTCCAGGGCGCTCTTTGCGGCTGTGCGTCTTCGACAAAGTGCCTTGGCCGAAACCCACCATCCTGCACAAGGCGCGCCGGGCGCGCTTCGGCAAAACCTATGACGATTTGCTGGCCCGGCTGCGATTGAAACAGGCCTTCGGCCGTCTGATCCGCAGCGAGACCGACCGGGGCGTGTTCGTGATTTTGGATGCCGCCTGCCCCAGCCGTCTTCTGGCGGCTTTGCCACCAGAGGCCCCGGTGATCCGCTGCGGCTTCGCCGAGGCGCTTGCCGAAACCCGCAACTTCCTTGTCAATGCGCCGGGACAGGTGGAAGCTCGGCCCAGAGATATGGGGCGGGGATCGGCATGAAGCGCATCATCATCGGCATCGGCGTGGTTCTTGTCACCCTTCTTGCATTCATGATGGGCCGCACGGTGATGATCGCGCCGCCGGTGCAGGAGACCGCCGCACCGCCCATTCCCGTGGACTCGGACATGGTGGCGAAGCATTTGGCGGAGGCGGTCAAATTCCAGACCGTCTCCTATGGCGACGGCATCAAGGAGGTCGAGAAATCCAAGGCGCTCAACGATATGCGCTTGTGGATGGAGCAGACCTATCCCTATTTCCATGAGGCCGCAGGGCCGGAGCAATTCGGCGATTCGCTTCTGTTCACCTGGGTCGGCAAGAATCCGAATTTGCCGCCTGTGCTGCTGATGGCGCATCTCGACGTGGTGCCGGTGGTGCCGGGCACCGAGAAGGATTGGATGCATCAGCCATTCTCCGGCGATATCGCCGGGGGCTATGTCTGGGGCCGAGGCACGCTGGATGACAAGGGCCAACTCATCACCATCCTGGAAGCGGCCAATCGGCTGGCCATGATGGATTTCCAGCCCGAACGCACGATCATGTTTGCACTCGGCCAGGATGAAGAGGTTGGCGGCCAAGGCAACGCGAAAATCGCCAAGGCGTTGGCGGTGCGCGGCACCCATTTTGCGTGGGTGCTGGACGAAGGCAGCTCGATCATGAACGAGCCTTATCCCGGCACGCGCAAACCCGTGGCATTCATCTCGAACGCGGAGAAGGGCTTTCTCACGCTGGAATTGACCGCCCACGGCCAAGGCGGGCATGCCGCGCGCCCATCGGCCGATCTTGCTTTGCCGCGGCTGTCGAGTGCCATCCTGAATGTGGTGGGAAAGCCGTTCGTTTCCGCCCTTGACGATATCCAGCGTGAGAAACTTGCGATACTTGCGCCGCTGGTGCCGTTCGGCGACCGCTTCATCCTTGCCAATCTGTGGCTGACGAAGTCGCTCGTGCTGCGCCGGATGGAAGCGGAGCCGGATTCCGCGGCCGTGTTGCACACCACGATTTCGCCAACCGTTCTTTCCGCCGGCATCAAGGAAAACGTCATCCCGCCGACGGCGCGCGCCCTGATCAATTTCCGTCTTCATCCCCGCGATACCATCGCGTCCGTGACGGCGCATGTGAAACAGGCCGTGGCCGATTCCAAAGTCGATGTGACGGAGCGCGAGGAAACCCTGTCCGAAGCCACCAAGATCGCGGGCACCAACAGCGCGGCCTATGCCTATGTCGCCAATGCCATCCGTGCCACCTACGGCGTGCCGGTCGCACCCGACATCATGACGGGCGCCACCGATTCACGTCACTATTTGCCCATCGCCGATGCCGTCTTGCGATTTCGTCCGTATCATGAGGAAATCGTGGATCTTGCGCGTGTACACGGCACCAATGAACGCGTGGCCGTCAGCGATCTCGGCCCCGCTGTCGGGTTTTACATGCGCCTGATTCAGGATTTGAAATGACCCGGTTGCCGGCCGTACCGGCGATCATGCCGGACTGAATCAGCGCCGGATGTAACCGAATTTTCCGGTCTTCTCGTCGCCAACACGCACAGCCGCGAGGCCGTCGGATGCGGAAAACAAATCGGCGAATGCGAATTGCGGCGCGATGACGGTTTTCCCCTGGCTGTCGATATAGCCATATTTTCCGTCCGTCTCGTCGCCCATGCGAATTGCGGCCAAACCGGCGGAAAACGAATCGGCGAAATCGAAATGCGGATCGATGATGCGTTTGTTCTGATTGTCGATATAGCCGTAAACCTCGCCGATGCGCACATCGGCAAGCCCATCGGCGAACGCGAACGCAGCATCGAATTGCGCCGGAATGACGAATTTGCCGCTGGCATCGATGTAGCCGGCCTTGCCCGTCAACACATCGCCAACCCGAACCGCCGCCAGCCCGTCGGAGAATGTGCCGGCCGAGGCAAACTGCGCCGGAATGGCGAATTTCCCGGTCTTGTCGATATAGCCCCACTTTCCGTCAATCGCGGCCACCGCCAGACCATTGGAGAACGCGCCTGCGGAATCGAATTGTGGCGCGATGACGAGTTTTCCCTGTTTGTCGATATAGCCCCATTTGCCGGTCAGGAAATCGCCGACCCGTACGGCCGCCAATCCTTCCGAGAAGGTGAACAGATCCACGATTTCCAATTGCGGCGTGATGACGAACTTGCCCTGATGGTCGATATAGCCCTGCTTGCTGCCGATACCCACCGCTGCCAGCCCTTCGGCGAAAGGCGTGGCGAAATCGAATTGCGGCGCGATGACGAGCTTCCCCGCAGGGTCGATGAAACCGAACTTGGCGCCGATGCGGACAGCCGCAAGGCCCTCGTGAAAAGGGCCTGCCTCGTCGAATTGCGGCGCAATGACCATGCGGCCGGTCTGATCGGTGGTCTTCCACTGGTCGCCCGCCGTGGCCGCAGCGCTCTTTTCTGGAGTAGGCGCGGCGGAGGGCGCAGATGCCGCGGATTCCTGCCGCGGCTGGCCGCAACCGATGAGCATCAGTGCCGTCGCCGTAATCGCCAGCTTGCCAAATCTGTGACGCAATCGGTCCTCCCGAAGCTTGCTTATATCACAGGCTTCGGGCGCCCCATTCGATGGGAATTCGGCGTTTGTGTGAGAAAAAATGCCCCGCGCGGGGGCGGGGCCAGGTTGCGCCGCGCCAGAGTGAAAACTAACGCGACCGGAGGGTGCTAGCACCAAAGGCAGCAAAAGCAATTTCACATTTGCGTTCGTGGTTACGGAAGCAGGCTGCCGGTGCCATACTGGTTTGCGGTCTATCTCTACGAGTGTGCGCGATGAGGCTTTTTCACCAGACATTTGCCGGTTTCGCGCTGCTGCTGGCGACCGCGGCGGCTGCCCAACCCATGGCCGACCTTTCGGGGCGCGATCCCCATTGGATCCGAGATCCGGCCAAGGATTGCTGGGCCGCCAATCCGACGCCCGAACAGGGCGAAACCGTCACCTGGACGGGCGAGTGCGAGGGTGGCCTTCTGAATGGCCAGGGCACGCTGACCTGGTATGTCAATGGCAAGCCTTTCGGCCGAGACGAAGGCAACTTCAAGGCTGGCCAGCTTGCGGGCCACGGCCGCATTATTTTTGCGGATGGGGCAAATTTCGAAGGCGAGTTTCCCGGCCATGGCATACTCACCCTGCCGAGCGGGCGAACAGTCGAGGCGGTCTCGATCAATGAAAGCTCGGGCTGGAGCATAGAACAGGCAGCAAATTCGCCCGCGCCCTGACATTTGCGGCGAAAAAGCTTGGGATAGTGGGGATGTCCCGCTATGGCGACAAGTTAGATCCGTCTAAGACACGCCCATGGGCAAGAGCATGACCGATCCTGTGGGTCTCCCCTTCAACGATGCGCCAGGCGAGAGCAGTGGCGAAGGCCCTTATGGCAAGCATTCGACCGGCATTTTGCCGTCCCATGTGCTGCGCCGGCTGATCCGCGCCCGCCGCGAGGTGCTGGCAGCCGAAGAAATTGTTGAGGAACAGATTCAGCCGGCAAGCGTCGATCTCCGCCTCGGGGCGAGCGCCTATCGCATTCGCGCGAGCTTTCTCCCCGGCCGCCATGCCCGCGTGGCCGACAAGCTTCCGGAAATCGCGATCCACGAAATCGACCTCAGATCCGGTGCCGTGCTCGAGACGGGCTGCGTCTATCTGGTACCGCTGCTGGAACGGCTGGAGTTGTCGTTCCGGGTCTCCGGCGTTGCAAACCCCAAAAGCTCGACCGGCCGGCTGGACGTGTTCACCCGCCTGATCACCGACCACGCGCAATCCTTCGACCGGGTGGAGGATGGCTATCACGGGCCGCTTTATGCCGAGATTTCCCCGCGCACCTTTCCGCTTTTGGTGCGCAAGGGCTCGCGGCTGAATCAACTGCGTCTGCGGCACGGGTCTCCATTGTTCACCGATACGCAGTTGAAGCGCCTGCATGAGGAGGTGGGCCTGGTGGATGGACCTGCCGATATTGAAAGCGGGCTTGCCCTTTCGGTCGATCTTTCCGGGGAGGCCCTGACACGGCAGGTGGGCTGGCGCGCCCGGCGTCATGCCGGCGTGGTCGATATCGATGTCCGCGGCGCACTCGATCCGCTCGATTTCTGGGACCCGGTCTACGCCCGCAAAGGAACCAGCATCATTCTGGACCCGGACGAATTTTATATTCTTGCCTCGCGCGAAGCGATTTCGATCCCACCGGATTTCGCCGCCGAGATGATGCCGTTCAATCCGCTGGTCGGTGAATTTCGCGTGCATTACGCAGGATTTTTCGACCCGGGTTTCGGACATGAAGCCGGCCATGGACGCGGGGCGCGCGCGGTTCTGGAAGTGCGCTCGCGCGAAGTGCCGTTCGTACTGGAGCATGCCCAGACCATCGGCCGGCTGGTCTTCGAACGGTTAACGGATACGCCGCCACAGGTGTATGGCCAAGCACTGGGGTCCAATTACCAGCGTCAGGGGCTGAAGCTTTCCAAACACTTTCGCTTACCTTGACGGAAGCGAAGAGCCGGTGTGGCTTGAATGCACAGTTGCGCCGACGAAACGCCGCATCTGCGAAAATCCGATTGCAACGCGGTAAGGTTCGCGCAAGAGTTCCTGCACGCATCTGTCGGGGGCGAGGGTGCGTGAGCCTCACATCAGGGGGCAGGCGTTAGGCGGCCAGGTCTTCCCGAGCAATCGGCGGTGGATCGGCCGCCTTCGCATATCAGGCATGGACTTGGAATGCGCAACGGCCTCCTCGTCACTCGCCAGTTCTCGATGGCCGATCAACAGGCATTCGCGCACGCGTCCGGCGATTGCAACCCAATGCATATGGATGAGGTGGCGGCGCGGCGCACGCAAGCCGGCGCCCCTGTCGTGCACGGTGTCCATACCGTGCTGTGGGCGCTCGATCGCCTCGCGGCGGCGGGAGAGCCATTGGACCGGCTCGCCACACTGAAAGTGCAGTTCAGCAAATTCGTCTATCTCGGCCGCGAGATCGCACTGACCGTGGCGCGACGCAACGATGACGGCATGAAGTTCGCGCTTGTGGATGACGGGCTGACCGTCAGCACGTTGACTCTGAAGTTCGGGGCACGCGACCGGGCCGAAACGGCGCGCTTTGAGGATATGCCGGTTGTCACGCTCGGCGATGCGCCGCTGGCGCCGGAATTCGACGCCATGCGGGCAATGTCAGGGCGGCTCGTGCCACCCCTTGAAGCCTGCGAGCTGGTGAAGAATTTCCCCCATCTTGCGTCCATCTTGGGTGAGCATCGCATCATCGGATTGGCGCTGCTTTCCACCCTGGTCGGCATGGTGTGCCCCGGTCAGCATTCGATGTTCTCCGGCTTTTCGATCCAGATGATGGACGCGGACAAATCGCCCAACCTCGCCTGGCGGACAGAGCGAGCCGATGAGCGCTTCCGCATGGTGTGGTTGCGCGTGGCCGGGCTCGGCATCGCCGGCGAGGTCTCGTCCTGGGTGAGGGCCGAACCCGTGGTGCCACCCGATATGACAACATTGTCCAAGTTGGTGACACCCGGCGAATTCGCCGGCCGCACGGGTTTGATTGTCGGCGGCTCGCGAGGGTTGGGCGCCGTCACCGCCAAATTGCTGGCCGCGGGAGGCGCTCGAATCATCGTGACCTACGCGACGGGCAAGGAGGAGGCCGAAGCCTTGGTCGCCAAAATCCGAGCCGCCCGCGGTGACGCCGCTGCAACCTCGCTTGTCTTCGATGTGAGAAGCGAAGCAGGCCGGCAATTTCCCAGCGTTCCCGATATCACCCATCTTTATTATTTCGCGACGCCGAGAATTTCTCGTCAGCCGACGGCTGTTTTCGACCTCTCAGTGTTTGAGGAATTCACGCGCTTCTATATCGATGGCTTCCACGCGCTTGCGCGATGGCTCGTGCACAATCGGAAATCTTTGCGCTGCATCTTTTATCCATCGTCCGTTTTCGTGACGAGCCATCCAAGCGGGATGACGGAATATGCGATGGTCAAAGCCGCCGCGGAGATATTGTGCGCCGATCTGATGGCGGCGACGGGTCTTTCCATTGCCGTGCCGCGAATCCCCCGCGTGCTCACCGATCAAACGGCGACTGTCCCGCCTGTCGAAACCCAAGATCCTGTCGCCGTCATGCTGCCTTTGCTTCGCGCCGAGAACCACGCGCCAAGCTAAATGGGTTGCGCTTTGCCTGGGACATCAATCGCCGACGAGCTTGCTTTGGAGATGGCGGAAAAAGGCGGCGCTGTCCAATCCGCGCCCCGTGGTCTGCTTGATGATCTCCTCCGCCTGAAAGCGCTGTCCCAGCCTGTGCACATGGGTGCGCAGCCAGCCGAGCAGACCGCCGAATTCCCCGCGTTCGATCTGATCCTGCAGCGGTTGTTCGCTGCCATAGGCTTCGGCCATTTGTGCCGCGTAAAGGCTTCCGAGCGTGTAGGTCGGAAAGTAGCCGAAGCTGCCCAGCGACCAATGCACGTCCTGCAACACGCCATCGCGGTCCGTCGAGGGGATTACCCCGATCAACGCGGCGCTGCGTTCGCGCCAAGCTGCAGGCAAATCCCGCACCGCAAGTTCGCCCGAAAGAAGCGCCAGCTCCAGTTCGTAGCGTAAAATAATATGCAGATGATACGACATCTCGTCGGCGGAGACCCGGTTCACGCCCGGGCGAACCACATTGACGGCACGATAAAGCATATCGCCATCGAGCCCCTTAACGGCATCGGGAAAAATCCCCCGCAGGATCGGACAGACATAGCGCCAAAAAGCGCGGCTGCGCCCCACATGGTTCTCCCAGAGCCGCGACTGGCATTCGTGCAAGCCCATGCTCGGTGCTTCCGCCAGCAGCGTGTCGCGATCGTCCGGATCGAAACCTTGATCGTACAGGCCGTGGCCGCCTTCGTGCAGCGCCGCAAGCACCGCAGAGGACAGATCGCGTTCGTCAATCCGAATGGTGAGTCTTACATCATTGGCGCCCGCATAAAGCGTGAAGGGGTGCGTCGAGCGGTCGAGCCGGCCGCGCTCGAATGAAAATCCCATGGCCGTAAGCAATTGACGGCACAATTCCCATTGCCCGGGTTCCGCAAATATGCGCCCGTCCAAAAGCCCCGCAGCGGATGCGGTCGCCTCAGTCGCTTCTCGTACCAGCGGCACCAACTGCTGGCGCACATCGTCGAGCACCGGGTCCAGACGCGCGCGCGTCATACCCTCCTCATATTCGTCGAGCAGGGCATCGTAAGGATCACCACCAAGTGCCAGGGCCGCAGCCTTGTCCCGCAAAAGCGCGAGCAAGCGATCGAATGGCGCGGCAAAAAGGCTGAAATCATTGCGCTCGCGGGCCTCTTCCCAGCTGCCGAGCGCGTGAGAGCGCGCATTGGCAAATTCGCGGACAAGATCTTGCGGAAGCGCCTGCGCATGCCGGCGCAAACGGCGCAGCACGTCAATCTCTCGCTTTGCGCTTTCGCTGTTGCCGGGCCGAACCGTCACCTCCTCCACAAGATCGCCCAGTCTTGCGGAAATCAGGAGTGCGTGACGAAGTCCTTCCAATGTGGCCAACTGCGCTCCCCGTTCTTCGCGGCCGACGGCAGGCAGCATGGTCTCTTCGTCCCAGCCAAGCAGGGAAATCGTATGGTCGAGATGGCGCAATTCCCGAACTTGCTCGCGCAGTTCTGCCTCCGCCGCCGCGCCCTGGTTGATCGAGCGGGTGGGAATCGTCAATTCATGCGGCGCGTTCGCTTCCAGCAGCGCGGCGAGGCCGCCACGCTGTGCGACATTGACGACCTGCTTCTGCGAAACCCTGCACATGGTGCCCAGGCCATCCTCGGTCGCCGCAAACCCCATCACCGCATAGAATGGCTCCCCCATCACGCGGCCATCTTCGTTCACGACAGGAAATTCATGCACCGGAAGCCGGGTCGCCCGCTGCAGCACCGAAGACCGCTCGGGATCGTCATAAAGCGCCGCGGCTTCGTTCAGCAGCCGCTCCCATTCCGCCTGATCGGTCGCGGCGCCCAGCACAACGCCTGTGCCGCCATAGGAGCGGTTCGGTTTGAGCACCAGAATTTCGCGATTGCGGCGTGCATATCCCAAGAGATCGGCTTCGCGCCCATCGGGAAGCGCGGTCTTGCGATCCCCCACAAGGCGCGTCCACAGCACATGCCGCCGGAACAGGCGGCGGTCGTCGGCACCGAAATAACGGTCGGCGAACAGCGGATCGGTCAGAATTTCAAAACTGCTTTTGTGATCGAAATCGCCGACCAGTGATGAGACGATACGATTCTGCCGGAACAGAAGGCGCATCGCATCGAGCCGTTCGCCGGTTTCCTTTTCGCGCGCGATCAGTTCGCGCAATTCGAAATCGCGATAGGCGACATCGATGCGGACATCGCCGCAATAGACCTCCTCGTCCTTGACGCGCAATTCCCGCGGATCGGCATGCGCGATCGTCAGATCGTGCTTTCGGGCGAGATAGCGGCTTAGGGCCGATTGCTCGTTGGGTCCCTCGTGAACATATTTCGCTTCGACGAAACAAAGCCGGCAATTGTCACGGCCGATATTGCGGGCATGGTCGATCAAGACTTGGACGAAAAGATCGCGCTGATCGCGGGGCAAATTGACGGTAAGGCTGGGATTGCGCGCGAAAAGCATCGGCACCACGTCGCGGAAGACGAGTTCTTCGGCAATCGGCGCGAAGTGAATGCCACCCACACCCGAAAGATTCGGCTCCATGAAATGAAGCGAGCCCTGCCAGGCAGCGCCGGTGAAATCGCACACGGCATCGAGGCGGCCGTAAATCGGATTGAAGAGCTGGTGTGCCGGGGTCCAGCTGTCGCGCAACCATTGCTCCTCATCGGGGGTGATCGCGAGAACCCGTCTTACGTTTTCATCTTCCAGATAGAGCTGAGGAAGACGCTTCAATGCTTCGATGATTTGAAGACAGACATGGTGCACATAAGAGAGCTGTTCCGGCATGACCAGGAGTGGGCGCAACATGATGCGCACCGGTTCCTCAACACCGTCATGCTCGTAAATCATCTCGCTTGCGCGTGCATCCGCACGCAGACGATCGGCCATTTGTGCGAATGTGACATCCGGGACGTGATGCGCTGCGCGTACCACCCGCCCCTCCAATGTGGCACCCGAAAGACCCAGGGCTTCGGCAGGACTGAGGATGGAAGCCATTTCGATGGAGCCCTTCAGATGCACGTCGATGAGTCACAGAGACCATTCTGAGCGAAGAAAATCCACGGGCAAAGGCGCGTGGCGAAAGTTTGACACGGCTTTGCCAATGTGTCGGCCACACTTTGCCGCAATTCGCCTTCCTTTGTGCCATCGCGAAACCGGCGCCCTTCACGTGCGTAGTCTTGCCAGAACAGGAAAGGACACGGCACATGATGAATGATGCGCGCGAAGTTGTTACCCCCGTCGAGCAGACCGGAACGACGACGAAGATAGCGACCGCTGTCGTGGTCGCGCTCGCGTTTGGCGCAATGGGCGTATACGCATACGAGAAGGGAACGTGGAATTCGCCGACACAACCTTCACACGTTATCGCGAACAAGGACCTACCATCGCCGCCGCCACCTCTGCCGGCAGCAGCGACCAGCGAACCGCAGCAGCAGGCAATCCCCGATACGCCACCGGAGCCGGTGAAGAACACGCCCGCAGAAACCAAACCTTCAGCAAAACCCAAACACCAGGCCAGCACCGCGCCATTGACGCGAGTCGCGCGGGCCCAAACTCCGGCGCCCGCAGTCCCGCCCCCTGCGGCGGCGGAGCCTTCTGCGGCGGTTTCACCGCCTCCCTCGGCTCCGGCGGAGACCGTTTCGCCTCCTTCCACGCCGGAGGCAACCGCCGCATCTCCGGCCGCATCGCCGCAAGTGATTCCCGAACAGAGCGCCCCAGCGCCCGCGGAACAACCGCAAGAAGCCGCTCCGGTGCCTTCAGAGACTCCTCCGTCGGAGCCCTAAGCGGATTTTTTTGGATCGCCGCCTCGATAGAATGGGGCGGCGATTCAAATGCCGAAATCGATAACCGGACATTAACCTTGCTCGTCAACCGCCGGTTTATCAAAGAGGCGTAATATCCCCAAGCATAGGGGGATGACGCCAATGGTATTGGGACCCAACCCGGCCGCCGAGCGTACTGGGTCCTGGTGGGAGAGGTTCCTCTCCATCAGGATACTTCTTCCATCCATTACCGGCTTGATGACGATCGCCCTTACTGTCGTGTTCGCCACCTATGCTTTCCAAGCAAGGGAACGGCGCGAGGAAGTCCGGCGCGTGCCGTTCCTGGTCAACGTCTCCTACGATCTGTTTGCGGCCATTCAGGACTTGCGTCTGGAACGCGGAGGCGTGAATCGCGCCCTCGCCGCTCCAAGCCTCTATCCAGAGCTGAAAGCCGATATTGCCAAGGAACGCGCACTCTCGGGCCGGGCACTGGCTTCGGGGCTTGAAAAGCTTAGCAACCTGAGCGGATACACAGCCGATATTGCACTGATCAAAACCAACCGCGACTCCTTTGATGCGTTGCGAGGCGAAGTCGACCGAGCATTGGCCGTACATGGAAGCGGGAGCGAAATGCTTCCGCAACGTTGGCTCGCCGGCAATGCACGGCTGGTGAAATCCATCGACGAGCTGGCGAGCGGTCTTGAGAGCGAGTTGAGCCGAAGCGATCCCTTTGTGGCCGAGATGATTCGGGTGAAGCAGATCGTATGGCCCGTGCGATCGGATTCGGGTGACGACCGTCTTCTGGTTCGAGAGGCTTTGACCAGCGGCAAGCAGCTGACGAGCGCGACGCGGCACGAACTCGACATCCTGGCCGGCCGCATCGAAAGCCTTTGGCAATTGGTCCAGGCAGAGGGCCGCCTAGCGAACACCCCGCCAAAACTGAAGGACGCAATAGCCGAAGCCGATCGGATCTATTTCACCGAGTTCCGAAATCTGCGAAATCACGTTGTCGAAGAACTCGCCGCGGGCCACCACGTGGCCGTAGATATGGACAAATGGCTGGCATTATCTGCAGCGGGGCGCTCGGCGCTCTATGGCGTAGCGAAGACGGCGTTCGATCTCGCGACCGTGCACGCGTCCGAGCAATATGCCAAGGCGAACCGGGAATTCTATCTGGCTCTTGCATTGATGTTGCTATTTTTTGGTCTTGGCGCTGTTGCCGCCTTGTATGTCATCAAGGGGGTTGTACGCCCAATGACGCACCTCGCCGAAACGATGGC
>DATARE010000075.1:0-3963 GCA_036264295.1 Micropepsaceae bacterium
CAGCGGCAATGTGGAAACAGGCGGGGCGATTTTGACCGCTCTCGTTTCGCGCCGCCCAGAGTTTACCGCGGCACGCATTCGCCTGGTCGCGGTCCAACTGAGCCGGAATGATGCAAAGGGCGCCTTGAACACGCTGGAGCCCATCAAGAACTCGGATGATACGGAAGTACAAGCCCTGTTGGGGCAAGCCAATTTGATGACCGGCCGCTACAGCGATGCCATCGGCGCACTGGACAAGGCCATAGGTTCAGCGCCAAGTTCGAAGGCTGCATCATTGAAGCGGCAATTGGCCGAATCGGCATTCGAACTTGGCGATAACCGTAAAGCCATCGAAAACCTTCGAGAGCTTCTGGCGCAAGATCCCGGCAATTGGGATTTGGCTGCTCCCCTGATTGCATCCCTGCAGGACGGTGGACGGTTGGACGAGGCGCTCGACGTCATAAACCATATGCCGAAACCGACCGGTAAAACGCCGCTTCCGGCATTTTACCGGGGGCGTGTGTTGGGCGCCCAAGGCGATCTTGTCGGCGCGGGCGCCGCATTTACCGAAGCGCTCGCGGCCGATCCGAAGTTTGCACCGGCCTTGTATTTTCGCGCTCATGTTCTCATGGCGCGAGGCAATTCCGATGAATCGAAGAAGGATTTTCAACGGCTGCTCGCGTTGGATCCCAATGATATTTATGCGCGAATTACGCTGGCGCAGATTGCGCAGCATGAGGGAAAGGATCCCGAGGCGCTTGCCCTGCTCACGCAAGCGATCAATGTGGCGCCAAACAATCCCGCGCCCCGGCTGGCACTGGCCAGCTATCAGACGAGCCATGGCAAGTTTGCCGAGGCTCAAGCGACATTGAACAAGGTGCTGGAGATATCGCCGCACAACGGGGAAGCGCTGACGCAATTGGGCCAGGTGCAGTTCATGTCCGGCAATGTCGACCGGGCCGTCGAGACCTACAGGGGCCTGGCATCGACTTATCCGGATTCGGCGGCTGCTTATGTGCTGCTGGCCAAAGCTCTAAATGCTACGAAGGATCGGCTGGCGGCTGTCGATGCCGCGAGACGGGCTGCGGAACTGTCTCCGTTTTCTCCGCAGATCCGGGGCATCTGGGTTGAGTATCTTATCGCAGCCGGACAGCAGGACGATGCGTTGGCGAAAGCGCGCGCGTTCGCGTCTGCGCATCCCGGTGCCCAGGCCGATTCGCTCGTCGCGAGCACATTGGTGCGGATAAAGCGTTTGCCCGAAGCGAACACCTATCTGAGCGCGCGCTTGGCGGCGGCACCGGACCGTTTGCTGGCGCTGCAACTGAGCGACACCGCGACGAAAATGGGCGATCAAAAGCGCGCAGTAACCGTGCTTTCCGATTGGCTCAAGAAGAAGCCGGAGGATTACGATGTCCGGCGGCAATATGGGGTGCTTTTGCAGCAGATTGGAGACAAGGCGAACGCTCGCAAGGAGTTCGAAGCCTTGCTGGCCAAGCATCCGGAAGATCCGGTGGTCTTGAACAATCTCGGCTGGCTGGTGCAAGACGAAGATCCCGCCCGCGCTCTGTCTTTGGTGTCGCTGGCGGCAAAAGTTTCTCCGGATGCGAGCGAAATCCTGGACACGCTCGGGTGGCTGAAATTCAAGCGCCGCGATTTTGCGGGGGCAGTCTTGAGCCTTCAAACCGCGTATAGGCGCGCCGCCGACGATGGGTCGATCGGGTATCATCTCGCCATGGCGCTGGATGCGACCGGCAAGCGCGCGGAAGCAAAGACCGTGCTGCAAGCGGCAATCGCCAAGGATACGGATTTCAGCGACCGGGATAGCGCTAAACAACTCCTGGCACGCTGGTAAAGTTTCCTGCCTTGGTTCGGCCAACAAGAGAACCAGCCACGCGTTCCAGGAGGCGAAACAATGCAACGCCACGGGCGGCGTTGCGCGGAGTTCTCTAACTGGAACTGAAAACCCGATATTCCGGATCAGGCCTTGTTGCCTGAGCCAGCTACAGCCATACGGCGCCGGTTGCGCCGCATGACCAGGAACAGCGAACCAAAGGCCAACGCTACCAGACCCATGCTTGCCGGTTCCGGCACCTGTCTGAACGTTATAACCAAATTGTCGATGCCGATTGTTTCAGGCCAATCCATGAAATCCAGTGACGTGAGGTGAAGGTTCGGATCGATCGTGATAAGTCCGCTGGAGCCGAGGAGCTGGGGAGCCGTTTCACCGCCCGGCATTGCGACCGAATATTTGTTGCTGCCCGACGGCGTTACACCCCACCACGTCGTGAAATAATGCCCTGTGGCGTTGTCGCCCGACCAGAGCTCGAGGTCCGGCGTATTGGGGCGATGCCCGGCCGCATCCTTTGAGCCGCCGCATGCCGAATACGTATCCGCTGAACATGTCCCATCTGGAAAGATTTCGAAATCGAAGCTGATGGAAGCGATTTCGACGGCTTTTCCATTATATTTGAGATTTGCGAAATTCAAGAAAATGTCCGGGGAGGCACCGGAGCAGCCCGTACCATCGATGGGTGTGCAATTCTTGATATAGCCATCGGTGGAATTGAGGGTGGGGGTGCTGGCGTCCCAGGTGGTGGTATTTTCCGTGTCGCCCAAGGTAAGAGGGCGCGGCGTACCGCCCATCGTGGGCCCGGCGACATGGTTGTCGCCCGTGTAGCTGTTGACACCCTGCTGCGCGATCGCCCCATTGACGCCAATCAAGGCGTTCGCGCTGTTTACCTTTGTGAATCCGCCTGCCGAATTCAGCACACCTGCCATGTAAGTTTGAATGGAGGAGCTGCTCGCATTGTTGCCAATATTGTTGAAGTTGAAGGTCTCTGTGACCGTTCCGGCAATTGCCGGGACAGCAGACACCATGCTCCAGCTCGCCAGGGCTGCAATCGCGAAGGCGGAAATCTTAAACGGGCGGATACTCATCAGTCGATCTACTCTCACCGTTTGACCGGTTCTTTTGGTCTTACCCAACCAAGCCCAGCCAGATGCCGGGCATTCTCAAAAACCTATGCAATTTTCCTGCCGGACACTAAGTATGTGATATTGCTGTGAAAAAAATAACCTACCCTAAGTAGGTGTAAGAATTTCTGACACTTAATATGGTTAAATTTTCCCGCAGCCCGGCAAAAACCGACCCTGGGGCTCCCAAAATGGGACGGGCAGCCGACGATGGATGCACCATGTTGCAGAGAGGGATGGGCTTGGATACCAAGTCCTCGCCATAGAAACGGAGAATTTTCATGCAGACCGAGGTTTTCGCCGACGGAATCAGTGAAGTGAATATCGCGGCAGGCGTCGTCCGCGTCAATTTTGTAAGCCTCTCGGCGACCGAAAAAGATGAAAAGGGGACGCCCTTGCGGGAGTTGCGGCAGCGGATCGTGATGACACCCGCGGGTGTTCTGGAACTTTACTCGGCGATGCAACAGGTCGTCGAAAAGCTGATCGAAGCCGGAACGATTCAACGGCGGCCGAACGATGCGGCACCTGTTCCAGTCAAATCCTGATTGGGTTACTTCCAGCAGCTGACTTGACGAACGAACCCGTGAGCCAATTGCAGGAGTTCATCAGACGATAATTTGGGGCGCTCGGCCGCAGGCTCAAAGGGGATGTGGTTGGCGGCCAGAAAATCGAAGACTGTCCGGTTGGAGATGGCTATTCCCAGATCGTCTATAACTTCTCCGGTCTTTCGATAAACCGCGACCGTATCGATCTTGGCGGTCACCACACCCACGACCGCACCTTGGGCGTTGAGCAGCGGACCGCCGCTATTGCCCCTGCGCACATTGCCGAAAAAACTGTAACGCGGTCCGGGCTTCTCAAGATCGTCTTGAAACACGGACGCCCGGTACAATTCCGCTTGCAGGACCGGCAGGCCGTGTTCTGGATATCCGACGATAGCGAGATCATCCTGACTTTGCTTGAAACTTGCCGTCAGGAATTGCGCGGGGTGAACGTCCGGCTCATCAGCTG
>DATARE010000088.1:0-5005 GCA_036264295.1 Micropepsaceae bacterium
CTCGTTGAGCGGTTTTTCAACAAACTCAAGCATTTTCGCGCCGTCGCAACCCGATACGACAAGCGTGACGATAACTATCTGGCTTGCGTCAAACTCGCTTCAATCCGAATTTGGATGCGCTTTAATGAGTCGATGACCTAGACCGGCCATTCCCCGCAATGGCATAAGATGTGAGTCTGGGTCCGCACCCTGAAACCCGTAGGATTGTTCCATGCATCTTAAGACGCCACTCGCCAAAGTCCGTTACCGGCAGATTGCTGCAGCGGCGGCCCTTACCGCCTGCGGGTTTCTGATGGCCGGCTGTGCGGGCGACGATCAGATGGCCGCGCAATATGTCGAGCGCCCGATCGAAAAGATTTACGGAGATGCATGGACTCAGATCGACCGCCAGAACTGGCTGGAAGCAGGCAAGCAGTTCGACGAAGTGGAGCGGCAGCACCCCTATTCGGTGTGGGCGAGGCGCGCCATCCTGATGTCGGCCTATTGCTACTATCAAGGCAACCGCTACGTGGAGGCGATCGACGCGGCGACGCGCTTCATTCAGCTGCATCCCGGCAACAAGGATGTGCCTTATGCTTATTATCTTAAGGCCGTGTCTCTTTATGAGCAGATCGGCGATGTCGAACGCGATCAGGGCAAGACGGACGAGGCCCTGACGGCGCTGCAGGATTTGATCCAGCGCTTCCCCGATACCGAATATGCTCGCGACGCGCGGCTGAAGATGGATCTGGCCCGCGACCATCTTGCCGGGCGGGAGATGACCATCGGGCGATTTTATCTGCGCCAAGGCGAATATCTCGCGGCGATCAATCGCTTCCGCACGGTGATCGACAAATACCAAACCACGACCCATGCCCCCGAAGCGCTCGAGCGCCTGACCGAAGCCTATCTGTCTCTGGGCGTGGTGAAGGAGGCACAGACCTCCGCCGCCGTGCTGGGCTACAATTATCCGGGCAACCGCTGGTACATGGATGCCTATACGCTGCTGACCGCGGAAAATGTCGCCCCGGCGGAGGATAAGGAATCCTGGATCAGCAAAGCATATCGGGCGGTGTTCTGATAAAAGCAGGTCATGCTGACCTCGCTCATCGTTCGCGACATCGTTCTGATTGAAAAGGCGGAGCTTCAATTCGCGCCCGGCTTGAACGTGCTGACCGGTGAGACCGGCGCGGGCAAGTCGATATTGCTTGATGCGCTTGGTCTGGCCGCGGGTGAGCGCGGAGTCGGACGGGCCGCCATTCGGGTCGGAGCCGATCAGGCGGCGGTGGCCGCCATTTTCGAAATCGAACGCGATCACCCCGCTTGTGCGATCCTGAAGGCGAACGCACTCGGGGATCAGTCGGGCGAGATCATGTTGCGCCGCACCGTGACCGCCGATGGCCGCAGCCGCGCCTATGTGAACGATCAGCCCGTGGGCGTTCAGCTGGCGCGTGAGATGGGCGCAGCCCTTCTCGAAGTTCACGGCCAGACCGACGACCGCGGGCTGTTCGATGTGGCCACGCATCGGATGCTGTTGGATGCATTCGGCGGACATATTGGGTTGGCGGAAGATGTCGCTCACCGTTATGAGGCGGTTGCCGCTTCCGCCGCCAAGCGCGACGCGCTGCAGAAGGCCCAAACCACGGCCGCACAAGAACTGGATTACCTGACCCACGCCGCCAAGGAACTGGCCGACCTTGCGCCTGAACCCGGCGAGGAGGATGCGCTCGCGGCCACACGCGCGTTGTTGACCAATGCCGGACGTCTCGCACAGGAGATCGCGGCCGCAGCCGATTTCGTGATGGGCGATGCTGGGGCCGAGGTACGGCTTAGCGCGGCGCTGCGGCGCCTGTCGCGTTTGCCGGCTGAGGGCCGCAAGGCGGCGTCCGCTGCCGAAACCGCGTTGGATTCGGCATTGGCGCTCGTGCAGGAGGCGCGCTCGGAACTGGAGGCATTGGCGGAAAAACTGGCAGCCGACCCGGGAAAACTGGAGCAGGTCGAGGAAAGGCTGTTCGCGCTGCGCGCGGCGACGCGGAAATACAATGTCCCGGTGGATGCTCTCGCACGCTTGCGCGATGAATTCGAGGCAAAGCTGACGTCGTTGGGCGGGGGCGATGCTTCGATCGCCGCAGCGGAGGCGGAACTGGCTGGCGCGCAGGCGCGGTATCGGGAGGGTGCGGCCGATCTTTCGGCGCGGCGCGCCAGAGCGGCGAAAAGTCTGGAAGACGCTGTCGGCAAGGAATTGGCGCCCCTGAAACTCGGCTCCGCCCGGTTTCGAGTTGCGCTAACATCTTTGCCCGAGGACATCGCGGGCGCAAATGGCGCCGAGCGGGTGGCATTCGAGATTGCCACCATCGAAGGCGCCGCATTCGGGCCGCTGGCGAAGATTGCTTCGGGCGGCGAACTCGCGCGCTTTGCGCTGGCACTCAAGGTGGCGCTGGCAGAAGCAAGCCCGCCCGCCGTGCTCGTTTTTGACGAGGTGGACCGCGGCGTCGGCGGTGCGGTGGCGGCTGCCGTTGGCGAACGGTTGCAGCGTCTTGCCGAAACAACACAGGTTCTTCTTGTCACCCATTCACCGCAAGTTGCCGCTCGCGCTGCACGCCATTTCCGTATCACACGGACGAACGATGCCACCCGCGTGACCGAGCTTTCCGCCGAGGATCGTGTGGAGGAAATCGCGCGCATGCTTTCGGGCGCCGCTGTCACGGACGAAGCCCGTGCTGCGGCGCGCCGTCTGGTATCGGAAGCCCAGGCGCAGGCCAAACCCAAGAAGCGAGTTCGCGCGTGAAAGCTCAGAAGGAGGTTTCGCCCGAACAGCTTTCCGAAGACGAGGCCAAGGAAGAACTGGCCCGGCTGGCTAAGGAAATTGCCGCGCATGACAGGCGTTATTATCAGGAGGACACGCCGAGCATTTCCGATGCCGCCTATGATGCATTGCGGCACCGCAATGACGAAATCGAGAAGCGCTTTCCGGAACTGATCCGGCATGACAGCCCATCGCAGCGGATCGGCGCCAAACCGGCCGAACGGTTCGAGAAGGTGCGGCATGCGCGCCCGATGCTTTCGCTCGATAATGCCTTTACCGACGAAGATGTTCGCGACTTCGTGGCCCGTGTGCGCCGCTTCCTGACCCTTCCGCAAGACCAGCCGCTGGTCCTGGTGGCGGAGCCTAAGATAGACGGACTGTCCTGCAGCCTGCGTTATGAAGAAGGGGAACTGGTGCTGGGCGCGACCCGCGGCGACGGCGCAGAAGGCGAGAATGTCACCGCGAATGTCCGCACCATTGCCGACGTGCCGAAAAGGTTTCGCGGTTCCAATCCGCCGGATGTCTTTGAGGTGCGCGGCGAGGTTTACATGACCCACGCCGATTTCGCGGCACTCAACAAGCGTCAGGAAAAGACCGGCGATAAAATCTATGTGAACCCGCGCAATACAGCGGCGGGATCTTTGCGCCAACTCGACCCTGCTGTTACGGCGCACCGGCCCTTGCGTTTTTTCGCCTATCATTGGGGCGAAGTTTCGGAACTTCCCGGCGCTACGCATTGGGAGATGCTTCAGGCGCTGAAGAAATGGGGGTTCCCGGTCAACCCGCTGACGCGGCGTTGCAACACGGTCGAAGAAGCCCTTGCCTTCTATCAGGAGGTCCAGCACGGCCGCGCCGATTTGGGCTACGATATCGATGGCGTGGTCTACAAGGTCGATCGTCTCGACCTGCAGAACCGGTTGGGCTTCGTGTCGCGCTCGCCGCGCTGGGCCATCGCCCACAAATTCCCTGCCGAGCAAGCCGAAAGCGTGGTCGAACGCATTCAAGTCTATGTCGGCCGCACCGGGGCTTTGACGCCGGTCGCCCATATCAAGCCCGTCACTGTCGGCGGCGTGGTTGTGCAAAATGTTTCGATGCACAACGAAGACGAAGTTGCGCGCAAGGATGTGCGCGTCGGCGACACCGTTGTGGTGCAGCGCGCGGGCGATGTGATCCCGCAATTGGTTCAGGTCGTGCTCGAACGCCGGCCAAAGGGTACCAAGCCGTACAAAATGCCCGACAAATGTCCCATCTGCGGCAGCCATGCGGTGCGGGAGATCAATCCCAAGACCGGCGAACCGGAATCGGCGCGCCGCTGCGTCAACACATTGTCTTGTCCCGCCCAGGTGGTGGAGCGGCTTTATCATTTTGTTTCGCGCAATGCGTTCGACGTCGAAGGCTTGGGTGGTGAATTCATCCAGCTTCTGCATGAGGCCGGGCTGGTCAAGGAGCCGGCCGATCTGTTCACGCTGAAGGATCATCCGGCTGCTTTTCATGCCGTACTGAGCAATCATTTCGCAGCGATCTCCGAACGCAATGCGGAAAAGCGCGGCAAGGCAGGTGCGAAAAAGCCCAAAGACCAGAAGACCGAATATCTCCTGGGCACCAAACTGCTGGCGGCCATCGAAGCCCGCCGGGTGATTTCGCTCGACCGATTTATCCTCTCGCTGAGCATTCCCCATGTGGGTGAGACGACGGCCAAGCTGCTGGCGCGCAATTTTCATTCGGCAAAGGCATTCCTTGACTCGATGGAAAGTGATCGTGCGGTGGAGGATCTGGATGCCATCGAAGGAATTGGCGATGTGATGGCGCGGGCAATCCGGGACTTTTTTGATGACAACCATACACGCGGTGCGATTGCACGGTTGCTCGCCACAGGCATTACCGTCACCGATGTTGCATCGCACACAGCAACCGATACGCCGATCGCCGGAAAGACCGTTGTTTTCACGGGTTCGCTCGAAAAAATGTCGCGCAGCGAAGCGAAAGCACGTGCGGAATCGCTAGGGGCAAAAGTCGGCGGTTCGGTATCGAAGAAAACCGATCTCGTCGTTGCTGGACCCGGCGCAGGTTCCAAGCTGAAAGATGCGCAAGACTTTAATGTGAAGATTATTTCCGAAGACGAATGGCTGGAGCTCATCGGCACGAGTTAAATCGTGACTGCATGCTTAAAAAAATAAGGGGATGATTTGCAGCACCGGGTGAGGTAGGTTTCGATTACCA
>DATARE010000095.1:0-9810 GCA_036264295.1 Micropepsaceae bacterium
TCGTTTTCCTTTACATGCAGGATCATCAGATCCGCCATGTGCGCCTGAACGGCACGCACCCCGCGAAGGTCGTGCCATCCTGGTATGGCGATTCCATCGGCCATTACGAAGGCGACACGCTGGTGGTCGATACGGTCGGCATCAAGGTCGGCCCCTATTCCATGACGGACAATTACAATTCGCCGCAGAGCGAGGCGCTGCATCTGGTCGAACGATTCCGCCTCATCGACGGGGCGGAAGCCAAACGCGCCGCCGAACAGAGCGAACGCGACAGCGGCCGCGTGGAGGCGGAGCGTGGGGGCCTGACCATCGATCCCGATTACAAGGGCAGGGGGCTGCAAGTCCATATCACCGTCGAAGATCCCAACGTCTTCACCATGCCGTGGTCGGCGCAGGTGACCTATCGCCGGGTGAAAGACGAATGGGAAGAGCGCGTCTGCGCCGACAACCCGCATGATTATTCCACCGGCACCGAGACGCCCGTGCCAAAGGCCGGCAAACCGGATTTCTGATCCTCGCGATTACACGCATGCGCTTCACCATCACAAGGGTTCACCCATGCTCAAACTGAAAGCCGTCACCCGCACCCAAGGCAACAATGCCGCCCTGAAGGATGGAACCGTAAAACCGAAAACCTTCGAATTCGATTTCGTCGAGATAAACCCCCTGATCGACGCCTTCCGCCGCATGGTGCGTGGGCTCGAATTCGATGTCTGCGAGATGGCGATCACCACCTATATCTGCGCCCGCGCGCATGGCAAGCGCATGACGGCCGTGCCGGTGTTCCTGGTGCGCGCGTTCCATCATGGCGCCATTCTGGTGAACACCAAGGCCGGCATTCGTTCGCCCAAAGACCTCGAAGGCAAGCGCGTCGGCGTGAATCGTGGGTACACCGTGACGACCGGCGTGTGGGCGCGCGGCGTCCTGCAGGAAGAATATGGCGTCGATCTTTCGAAGATTACATGGGTGTTGTCAGGCGATGAGCATGTCGCCGAATATATTCCGCCGGCAAATGTCGTGCCCATCGAGAAGGGGAAGAAGATGGCCGACATGTTGATCTCCGGCGAGCTTGTCGCGGCGATCGGCGTGGACATCGATCATCCCGATGTGAAGCCGTTGATCCCGAATGCGCTGGAAGCGGGTCTCGCCGCGCTCAAATCGCGCGGCCATTATCCCATCAACCACACTGTCGTCATCAAGAATGAATTGATCGCAGCGCATCCCGATCTTGCGGCGGACGTGTTCAATGCCTTTGCGGAATCCAAACGGCTTTATCTCGAAAAGCTGAATTCCGGCGCCATCGAAAAGCCGACCGAAGTGGACAAGGTTCATGCGCGGGTCGCCGAGATCATTGGCGATCCGCTGCCTTATGGCATCGCGCCAAATCGCAAAGTGCTGGAAACGCTGATCGGTCATGCGCTGACGCAGGGCATCATCACCAAACCCGTCAGCGTTGAGGAACTGTTCGCTCCGATTGCGCCCTGAACTGCACATTATTTCGGCAGGGGGGTCTCCTTCGAACGAGAAGCAGTTTTTCCGAGCCAAATCGGCGAATTCACATATCTATTTTACAACCTTTGGTGGCGCACTCGCCGCATGGTTTATAAGGAATTTCCCGAATTTAATTCGGCGGCGCTTCGGTCCTATCCTTTCATCTGTCGCGAGTTCGGAGGCCAGAAGTGCAAATGTTGGAAACAGCAGACGGTGCTTTCGAAGGCGCAAACTCTGGGACGGCGCATTCATCCAAAAGCGTACTGGCTCAGACCCGGGCCTTTGGTCCAGAACCAAACAATTTATAGGGGTTGCGGCAGCCGCCTCTACAATTGGTAGAAACGCGAACTCCCATGTAGAGCGCCGTGAGACACCTTGGAAAGCCCCTATCCAGGGCCGAAATTCCCAGATCAATTCTGTTCAAAATTGTTCTAATGTCCCGCCACGGATGCCGCGTCACAGCGGTTCGATCAGGAGGGACTCTATGTTCAAGACCATCACCGGAATTTCGCTCGGGCTGGGACTCGCATGTGCCGCGGCTGCGCCTGCCAATGCTCAGCTTTTGACTCACAAGGATCTGTCGGTCGGCACGGCGACGACGATTGCCATGACCGCCATCGAGACCTGCAAAGCGCAGGGCTATAACGTGTCGGCCAATGTGCTCGGGCGCGAAGGCCAGGTTGTTGTCGCGATCCGCAACCCGGCTGCCGGTTTTGGCACCTTCGAAAATTCCATGAAGAAGGCCTACACCGCCCGCGCCACGCGCGCGCCGTCCGGAAAATTTGCCGAGCAGGTGAAGGGCAATCCCAACGCCGCGCAATTCTTCCTTTCCAACTATGTCGCGGCGCAGGGCGCGCTGCCGATCATGGTCGGCAATGACGTCATCGGCGCTGTCGGTATTTCCGGCGCACCGGGCGGCGACAAGGACGAAGCCTGCGCCAAAGCAGCCCTCGACAAGGTCGCGGCTCAGCTCAAATAGGCCTCAACGGCGCAACCATCAATTTTCGGTGCCGCGCGGAAAATCGCGCGCCCGTCTTCGAAGGAGAATTGCAATGAAGAAAATCGTCACCATCGCCGGCCTCGCGCTCGCCAGCACGTTGGCCGGTTCAGCCAATGCTCAGCTTGTCGCGCATAAGGATTTGTCGGTCACCACCGCGGTGATGATTGCACAAACCGCCGTGCAAACCTGCAAGTCGCAGGGATACAATGTTTCGGCCCATGTTCTTGGGCGCAGCGGCGAAGTGCTTGTCGCGATGCGCGGCGACGACACTGGCCCGCAGACCTACGAAAACTCGTTCAAGAAGGCCTGGACGTCGCGGGCCCAGCGCGCGCCGTCGGTCAATTTCGCCAACGCCGTGAAGGCCAATCCCACGGTCGGCGCGATTCATCTCAGCAACATGGTGCCGGCGCAGGGCGGCTTGCCGATCATGGTCGGCGACGATGCCATCGGGGCTGTCGGCATATCCGGTGCGCCGGGCGGCGACAAGGACGAAGCTTGCGCCAAAGCTGGGCTCGACAAAGTCGCTGCCGATTTGAAGTAAGCTGCTTCACCTGCTTTGCAAGACGGCGCGGCCTTTGCGGGCTGCGCCGTTTTTGTGACGGCGTTCAAATCTGATAATGTTGGCCCGCCACAGCGGCGTAAACATCCATTCGTCACAGAAGAGGGGAAACCACGATGAACCGCAGGTCCGCGATCGCTTTGGGTTTGTTGCTTGCCGGCTCGGCATTTGCCGTTTCATCGCAAGCTGCGCAGCAGAGCAAATATGTCACGATTCTGGATGGCAAGAGCATGGGCGATTTCACGCCCATCGGGAATGCCAATTGGCGCATCGTGGATGGCGCCGTCTATGCCGACCGCGGCAACGGGTTTTTAGTCTCGAAACAGAATTACCAGGATTTCCATCTGCGCGCGGAAGTCTGGGTCGACGAGCCCGCCAATTCCGGCATTTTCATCCGCTCCGAAAATCCGCAGAATGTCGGCGGGCAAAGCTCTTATGAGGTTAACATCTACGATACGCGTCCCGACCAGAGCTATGGCACGGGCTCCATCGTCAATGTCGCCAAAGTGAATCCGATGCCTCACGCAGCGGGCAAATGGAACGTCATGGAGATTACCGCCAAGGGACCGCTGATGGTCATCACCTTCAACGGCAAAGTGACCGCGAGCGGGTCGGACGCGAAGCATCCGCGCGGCCGCATCGCGCTGCAATATGGCGGCGGCGTGGTGAAATTCCGCAAAGTGGAGATCATGCCGCTCTAAGACGCCGGCGCGTTCTTATCCAGAAACTCCAGCAGCCGGGCGGGGACGTTGTCCTCCGTCTGGCTGGCTGGGGGAATGTCCCAATATTCGGCTTTCGGAATGCATTCTTCGAGATAACGCGCTGCCGAGGTGGCGTGGCTCGCATCGCGTCCCGGCACGATCAAGGTTGCGATGTCGAGCGCCATCATGTCCTCGGGTTCGGCTCCCGGTGCGGTGTCGCGGTCGAACAGAGTGCGCCCCATGCCGGCGACGATGAGTTTGTATTTCTCCACATCCTGCCGGGCATAGGAAACGGCAAAATCGCGGTCCTGCCGGATCACGGCGGCCCATGGTCCGCCGCGCGGGTCTTCGCCGAAGCTCTTTCCCGATGCGGCAGCCAATTCCACCACGCGGTCCAGGCCATGGTTCTGCACATAGCCGAGATGCACGGCGAACCTTTGATGTGATGACAGACGGTATCTCGCCCCGCCCACCGGCCAATACAGCACCATGCTTTGCACCATCTCGGGATGGGAGACTGCAAACGCCGCCACCGGACAGCAGCCCATGCAGCCGCCCATGAGATGCGCGCGCCGTATGCCCAGATGATCGAGCAGCCCCTTGCCCTGCGCGACATAATGCGCCCAGCTCACGCGCTCCACCCGTCCGCCGGAGCTGCCGCATTCGCGCCGGTCAAACAGGATGCAGCTATATTTTTTCGCGAGATGCTCCAGCATCTTGGTTTTCGCATAGACGCCTTGCGTGGACCATTTCTCCAGACTCGCATCGAAGCCGGCGGGCGCATACATCAGCAAGGGCGGGCCCGAACCGAGCACATCGTAGCGCGTGTTGATGCCGTCAATGATGATGTTGGGCATTCCGTTCACTCCAAAGCCAAAGGACAGACCGGGCCTAAGGACGCTTTTTCCCGATTCGGACTCATGCGATATTGATCGCATGACTCGGCCTGACATGTACGATTATCTCGGATTGGTGTTGGCGGCCCTGGTGGTCGCGCTATGGGTTGCGCATTTCGCACTGCCGGCGCCTCCGCCCGATCCCGCGCGTAACGCAATCGGCGGTCCACAATTGCCTTCCATTCAGCACCGCTGACACGCTGCAGCTGCGCAAAACGAGCATAGCCGAGCCCACGCCCGAATTGTTCCCGGCCGATAACGGTATTTTTTTGCCCTCGCTCTGCAAAGAACGGCCGGTAGCGCCGTTGTCATCCTAGCCGAGTCTGCCACCGGCAAGCCCGGAGGCGAGGCTTTCCTTCAAAAGCCGAGGGGGCCGGCAAAACGGAGTTGGTACAATGTTGAACAGAAGTTTTGTGCTCGCAGCCGCCGGTATCTTGGGGTTGGCGGTCCCGGCCTTTGCGCAACCTGGAGATGCCAGCAGCAGCCAAACCAAGGTGTATTCGCTGAGCGATGGCAGCGGCGTGGTGCGCGAACGCGTCGTGGAAGAACCCGCGTCCACCATCGAACGCACCATTATTATCGGGCCTGCCTATCGCATGCCCACCCGCAACACCGGCGTAAGCCGCATCAATGGCGGCGTGGGCGGCGCCATTGGCGGCTATTACATCGTCGGCTCGACCCCTGCCGAGAACCGCTCTTTGTATGTTCCCTGGTGGGCGGATTCCTACCAGCATTAAGCCGCAACCGGCCGGTCAGGGGAGCTTGGCGGGAGCCGCTCCCTTGATCTGCTTGGCCGAGCGCACGTCTGACGCATAGGCCGATATGGCGTCCAAGGTCGTGCGCGCGACGTTCGCGTAATTTTCGGTCTTGGATTCCAGCGCAGATGCGGCGTAGCCGATTGCGGCATGGGCCATGCGCATGCGTCCATCCAGCCAGGGTCCACCGCCGAATCCCCCGATCACCGGAACGGAAACCGCCCGCACGACGGCCTCGCCCGCCACCGGTCCGGAATTGGTGAAATCCAGCAGCGCCGCGCCGGCGTCCTCCAGGCGCTTGGCCTCTTCCACCATCTTCGCCGCCATATCGGCCGCCAGTTCGGCGCCGGGCTTGTTCATGGCGTTGTATTGCATGCCGAGCGCCAGCGCCGTCTGCGGCGTCAAACCGAATTGCGCGAACACGGGGATGCCGGCGCGGGAAATTGCGCGCACCGCATCGGGGAAATCCGCGGCGCCATCGAGTTTGATCATATCGGCGCCGGCCTCTTTCACCAGGCGGATCGCGGCGCGCACGGCCGAATCGGTGCCTTCCTGCAAGGGCCCGAAGGGAAAATCGCACGACACCAGCGCGCGGGTTGTGCCGCGTCGTACCGCTTTGCAGACCACGATCATCTCTTCCATGGTGACTTCGAGCGGCGTCGCATGGCCCCAAAGATTGATGCCTACCGTGTCGCCGACGGAGATGATGTCCACGCCCGCGCGGTCGATGATCCTTGCGATCTGATAATCCCAGGCGACGACGCCCACGATCTTCTTCCCCTCGCGCTTCATCTGCTGAAGCTGCGGGATGGTGATGGCGGCGTCCTTGGAATCCATGGTTTCGTCTTTCGTTGAGAGCTTGCCGCCCCTAGCACCGCTGCACATTTTGCGTCAACAGCGGTTCACTCGGCCGCGGAGGCTTTCGCGGGCGCGGTATAGCGCCGATTGACCGCTTCGGCGATGCGGGCACGGCTCTCTTTTGGGGAAAGCCCGGTATCATGCTCCACCGCCGCCACTTCGTCGGCGAGTTCGGGGTCCTTGATCGCCTGCCGGAACCATTTCGAATATTCGCCGGCCCGCAGATGATGCTCCCAGGTGGCATCGTCGACCCCTTCCGCAATCTGCAGGAAAAGTGACGTGTTCTGCGCCCGCAAATTCAGCGCATTGGTGGGGCCGCGGAAATAGAAGCTTTCGTCATCGCTCAGCGCGCCCTCGGCATATTTGCGGGTATGGCGCTTATGGACCTGCTGCGGTCCCCGAACCTTCACGGCAAAAGGCGGCCCCTCGTTTCGCCGCCAGAACAGCACCTCGTCCGCGGCTGGAGGCGAGGGCAAAGCCGGAGGTTGGAGCTTAAGCATGCGGCAAAAATCGGCGATCACGTTCGGCGCATGGTCACCGAGGGCGATTATGGTTTCCACCGATTGCAGCGCCGCGGGCGAAACCGAATCGGGGTGCACCGTCACGAAAATGACGCCAGTGAAATCGGCCGGCAACGACACGGTCACATCCGAGCGATCCGCCGGCAGCAGATGATGCACCTCATCGACGAGCAGCCAGTGCGGCCGTCCGACACGTCCGCGCATGGTGGAAACGCGCGGCAGCAATTGCGCGAAGAAGCTCGGCCGCTCCTTCAGTTCCAATCCCAACGTGTTGACGACGACATTGTTCTTCGGCACCTCCAGCATGTCCAAGACCGCATCCAGTGTCGGCGGGGTTTTTGCATCCCCGGTGATGACGGCATGTTCCAGCTCCTGGTAATCGCCTTCGGGATCGAAGACGCAGAACTGGAAATTCTTTTCGCACATTGCCTCGGTCAGTGCGGTGGCCAGCGTGGATTTGCCGATACCCGATTGGCCCGAGATCAGCACCGCATGGCTATACGCCGCGATCGCGACCGCTCGTCCACTGGCCTCGCCAACCACGATGCTGTGCCGGTCAGCGGGCATCAGTGCGCTGTCTTCCTTTTCGATATGGGTCATCAATTCCGCGACACCCGCTCCGCGCGCGCCTTTGGTGACGATCTTGGCTTTGGCTTGCAATGAAGGCAACGCATTGGCAACTGTGGCGCCACAGCCGCAGGTTTCAAGGAAGGCGTGATCGTTTTCCGCATCACCAATGCCCACGACATTGTGCATGGAAATGCCCAGATCCTCGCACGCCGCAGCAAGTCCGCTCGCCTTGTTGATGCCGGATGGCAGCACCATTACCGCGCCCTTGTTGAAAATGATTTCCAATTCCAGCCCAAGCTCGCGTATGGCCTTCAGAACGGTGTGTTCATGCGGCTCGCGCGTGGCGATGATGGTGCGGCCCACCGAAAGCGGCACGTTCTGGCGCTTCAGCCGGTCGATCAGGGCGGCGGGCGGTTGCGGCGCCAGGTCGCGTTCGCTTTTCGCCGCGGGGTTGTAGAGCACCGCGCCGTTTTCCGCGACCACGCGGTCGAACAGGTCGATGCCCGGAAAGACGGTCTTGAGATCGGGAAGCTCGCGTCCAGTCACCAAAATGAGGCGGCGGCCGGTTTTCTTGAATTCCTTCAGCGCCTCCAGCGTCGATGGCGCGACGTGGCCATGTTCGGCGAGCGTTTCGTCGTAATCGGTGGCCAGCGCGATGACATACACGAGAAAGCGATCCCGGGCGGTTTCGCCAACAAAACGCAGCACGGCTTAGGTCAGTCGCAGCCGGCGCGTGAAAATAAAGGGCACGCGCCCACGGGCGGCTTGATTTCCTTGCGCGATTTGGGGAATTCATGGGCGCCCAAAACACGGGCGGGAGCGCACATTCCTTGTGCGGGCGGGGAAACGGATAGTCCATGCTTCAGCAGGCCTTAGATCTTCATCGCAAAGGCCAGCTGGCGGAGGCTGCCTCTTTCTATCGCGAAATCCTTACCCGCACCCCGCAGGAAGCCGATGTTCTGCATTTGCTCGGTATTCTTGAGGTTCAGCGAAAGAACCCGGCGGCCGCTATCGAATTGATCGGCCGTGCTTTGGCGCTCAATCCCGCAAATGCGGAATATCTGGTGAATTATGGCATCGCTTTGCGTCACGCGGAGCGCTTCGAGGAAGCGCTTGCGAGCTTCGACCGAGCCTTGGCGATCCAACCCGAACTGATGGAAGCGCTGATTAGCCGGGGAAATGTGCTGCGGAACCTGGGGCGGTTCGAGGACGCGCTCGCCAGTTTCGACCAAGCGCTTATGTTGAAGCCTGATTTCGCTGAGGTCATTTACAATCGCGGACTTGCGTTGCGGGATCTGCTCCGCTTCGAGGAAGCGCTCGTCTGCTTCGACCGCGCAGTGGAGCTCAGATCGGGCTATGTCGAAGCGTTTCATGCGCGCGCGCGCGTGCTGCGGGACCTTATGCGGTTCGAAAAGGCGTTGGCCGGTTTCGATCACGTTCTCACATTGCAGCCCAACCGGTCAGAGGCATCGATCGAGCGCGGCAATTTGTTCCGCGAGATGCAGCGTTTCCAGGATGCGCTGACGGATTATGACCGTGCCCTGGGCATACAGCCGGGCAATGCCGATCTCCTCGTAAATCGCGGCAATGTCCTTGCGGATTTGGGACGTTTCGAGGACGGGCTTGTCAGTTATGACCGCGCCTTGGCGATCAATCCACGCTACACCGGCGCCCTGATCAACCGGGGCAATGTGCTTCGGGATTTGAAACGGTTCGATGAGGCGGCCGCGAGCTTCGATCGTGCCATCGCGATACAGCCGGATTACCCTTTCCTCGCGGGCCATCGTTTGTATTTCAAGATGAGCATCTGCGATTGGCGCGACATGCAAGCCGATATCGACAGTATCGGACGCAGCATCGAGGCGCGGCAGAAGGCCGCCATGCCATTTCACATCGTGGCGACACCCTTGCCGGCGTCGGTGCAGCGGATCTGTTCCGAAATCTATACGGAAGAGAAACGCCCATCCCTTTCATATCCGAGACCTGATGCCTACAAGCACAGCCGCATCCGCGTCGGATATTTTTCGACGGATTTTCGCAGCCATGCGGTGGCCCATGTGGCAGCGGGATTGTTCGATCTGCATGATCGCGCGAAGTTCGAGGTGACGGCATTTTCGCTCGATATTCCGGCCCGCGATGCGATGCGCGCGCGGTTGGAAAAATCTTTCGACCGCTTTGTCGATGTCGGCGCGATATCGGATCGGGACGTGGTGGCGTTGGCGCGCCGCCTGGAAATCGATATTGCCGTCGATCTCAACGGCTATACGCGCAACAATCGCCCCGGTATTTTCGCCATGCGGGCGGCACCGGTTCAGGTCAGCTATCTCGGCTATCCCGGCACCATGGGCGCCGAATTCATCGACTACATCGTTGCGGACCGGATTGTCATCCCGGAAGATCAGCAGCGGCACTACGCGGAAAAAATCGTCTATTTGCCTGACACTTATCAGGTCAACGAT
>DATARE010000153.1:0-10001 GCA_036264295.1 Micropepsaceae bacterium
TGGCGCTTTCGGCAACGGCCTTGATGGTGCCGTCCAGCTGACTGTCGGGATTTTCGACATTGAACAGGAAGGCCGCCGCGTCCTTGATGACCCAAAACACGGTAAAATTGATATCGACGATATTCTCGTCGCCCGTCAGCATCAGGCTTTCCTCCGGAACGTCGCGGGTGCCTTCGGAATTGCCGAGCCGGTAGCCGATATTGAGCTGGTTCTCGCGCGTGACCTTCGGAATGGTGACGGAATCGATCGGCCAGGGCATATGATAATTGATGCCCGGGCTGGTGTTGCCGATGTAAGCGCCAAAGCGCGTGACCACGCCGACTTCATCCGGATCGACCACGTAGACGCCCGACGCTAGCCAGACCACAACCACGATCAGGCCGACGATCACGGCGCCGCCATTGCCAAAACCCTTGGGCAGCAATTGACGCAGCCGATCCTGACTGCGCTTCAAAAGCGCTTCGAGATCGGGAGGATTAGGGCCGCCGCCGGAAGGACCCGAGCCCCAAGGACCGCGTCCGCCTCCGCCTGGCCGCCCGCCGCCGGTCTGATTGTTCCAAGGCATTGGGTGTCCTCAGCAATGTTGTGAACGCCGCGCCGAATTAAAGGCAAGCCTACCAATGATTGGTTTCGCCCGGCGCGGCCTATATATGGTCTTATCTTCGCATTCGCAAATCCACGAACCATAAGAGAGATTCCATGGCCGCCCCCACCGAGGCCGAAATCATCAAGACATTACAAACTGTTCGCGATCCCGTGACCGGCAAGAACGTGGTCGAAGCCGGCCTTATCGAGGGTCTGGCGACACGCGGCGGACATGTGACATTTGCGGTCGAAGTGGCGCCGGAACGGGGTCCGGCCGCGGAACCTCTGCGCAAGGCCTGCGAGGACGCTGTGTCACGCATGCCCGGCATCCTGTCGGTGACGGCGGTGCTGACCGCCCATCGCGAGCGCAATCCCAGAGCCGCGCGCGCCCCGGCGGCACAACCTCACGCCCACGGTCACACGCATCAACATGGCCCCGCCCCGACCGACACCAGCAAGGGTGTCGCAGGCGTGGGCTCGATCATTGCCGTGGCCTCGGGCAAAGGTGGCGTCGGCAAATCGACGCTTGCGGTGAATCTCGCGCTCGGCCTGTCGGCTCTGGGACTGAAGGTGGGTCTGCTCGATGCCGACATCTACGGTCCGTCTGTCCCGCGGCTGCTCGCCATCAAGGAGAAGCCGCGTTCCGACGGCAAGAAGCTGTTCCCCATCGAGAAGTTCGGGCTGAAGATCATGTCCATCGGCTTCCTAGTCGATGAAGACAAGCCAATGATCTGGCGCGGGCCCATGGTGCAGAGCGCAATCACCCAAATGCTCGGCGATGTCGAATGGGCACCGCTCGATGTGCTCGTGGTGGACATGCCGCCGGGCACCGGCGATGCGCAATTGACGCTGGCGCAACGCGTACCCATGAAAGGCGCCATTATCGTTTCGACGCCACAGGATCTTGCGCTGATCGACGCGCGCAAGGGACTTGCCATGTTCCGCAAAACCGAAGTTCCCGTGCTCGGCATTGTCGAGAACATGAGCCTGTTCATCTGTCCCAATTGCGGGCACGAGAGCCATATCTTCGGTCATGGCGGTGCGCGTGCAACGGCAGCTCAGCTCGATTGCGATTTCCTCGGCGAAATTCCGCTCGTCCCTGCCATCCGCGAAACCTCGGATGCGGGCACGCCCATTGTCGTTTCTGCGCCGAACGGTCCGGAAGCGCGCGCCTTCATCGCAGTGGCGCAACGCGTGGCCGAAAAACTGTCCGGCGCCCCGATGCGGGCCGCACCGAAAATCATCTTCGATTAATTTCGCAAAATCTCGGAACTCCCGTCACGCTTGAGGTGTTTCGTCTTGATGGGGCGATTTCCGAGGAGATGATTATGCCGCGACGTCAAGCCGACGATATAGACGATGAAGACATGGGCTCGGATGCTGAATCGGGCGAAATGAAAAATACCGGCCGTGGTGCGCGGAGTGGCGCGGCACGGCGCGGCCGCAAAGCAAGTGCCACGGGCGCGAAGCGCGGACGCAAGCCCGCCAAAGCCGCCGCCGGACGACGGTCCGCCAAAGCTGCGCCGAGCCGCGGCCGCGCCAAGAGCACCACTGCCAAAGGCCGGACCGCAAAAACCGGCGGACGCGGCAAAGCGGGCGCTTCGAAAGCGAGTTCCACCCGCGGAAAGGCAGCGCGCGCGAAAACTGCTACGCCCCGTAAAGCCGCCGCCGCCAAAGGCGGACGCGCCAAGCGCGGCAGCCGGACACGCACAACGGCAGCAAAGGGGCTGTCGGCCGCAAAGAAAACGGCGCGCACGGCGTCAGGTGCGAAACGTGGACCAAAGCCGGGGTCTCGCCGGCGCACGAGTCGCAAGACCGATTTAGGCACCAGCGCGATGGGGCTGTTGGCCAAGCTGTCGCCGTTCTAAGATGGCAAACGCGTAGCGAAGGCCTTCCGATTCAAAGGGGCCTTCGCGCGCGACCTCCTGCCATTGGCTTAGATCGAAGGGCGGCATGACGGCATCGCCCTCGATGGGCGCCATGACCTGCGTCCAATGAATGCGTGTGGCGCGCGGCAGCGTGGCGGCGAAAATGGCTTCCCCGCCGATCACTATGATTTCCGGCGCCTGCTCACCCATCGCGCGTTGCAGTGCGTCTTCGACCGAATGCGCCACAATTGCGCCATCGGCACGAAACCCGGCATCGCGTGTCACCACGATATTGCTGCGTCCCGGCAGCGGCTTTCTCGGCAACGAGTCCCATGTCTTGCGGCCCATGATGATAGGCTTGCCCAGAGTGACGGCTTTGAAGCGCTTCAAATCTTCGGGAATGTGCCAAGGCAGCACCCCGTTTGCGCCGATCACGCCATTCTCCGCCACGGCAACAATCAAAGTGATTGGCGGATTCACGCAGACTCTCCGGCGTGGCGTCGCATATGAGCATCCCTGTTGTGACAGGGATGCTCATAGCATTGCCATCGCCTGCGATGTAAGCAGGCTTTGTCAGGCTGCGTGCCGCGCGCTGTGGGCGTGGGCGAATATTTTGATCATCTCTCGATTGAACGCCGGGATATCGTCAGGCTTGCGGCTCGTGACGAGATTTCCGTCGACCACGGCTTCCTGATCCACCCAATTTGCGCCAGCATTCTTCAGATCCGTCTTGAGCGAAGGCCACGACGTAATTCGCCGGCCGCGTGCGGCGCCCGCTTCGATCACCGTCCAAGGGCCGTGACAAATAGCAGCCACGGGCTTGCCGTCATCGAAAAACGCCTTGGCAAAGCTCATGGCTTTTGCGTCCATCCTCAGTTTGTCGGGATTGATGACGCCGCCGGGGAGAAGCAGCGCATCGAATTCGGTGGGCTTTGCTTCCGCCACTGTGAGATCGACGCGAAATTTGTCGCCCCATTCGGTGAATTTCCAGCCGCGGATTTCACCGTGTTTCAGCGACACGAGCTTGGTCTTGGCGCCCGCTTCTTCGAGCGCTTTGCGGGGTTCGGTCAATTCGACCTGCTCCACGCCATCGGTTGCGAGAATCGCGATCTTCAGATTTTTGAGTTCTTGGGCCATGTGGGATCTCCGCCGTGCAATTGAGGAGCATTGCGTGCTCGATACCGATACGGCGGCCCTGCTTCGATGTTCCCGATCCGTCGGCAAGTTGAACGCATCGGATCAGCGCGCGAGCTTTTCCAGAGCTTCGCCATGCAGACGGCAGAGGCGCCAATCTTTCGCGATGGGCGCGCCAAGACTGGCATAGAATTCGATGGCCCGACTGTTCCAATCGAGCACGATCCAATCGATGCGCGCAGCACCCTCTTTTTGTGCTGTCTGCGCGAGATGGCGGAAGAACGCTTTGCCGATGCCGCGACGGCGATATTCGGGTCGCACGAAAATATCTTCCAGGAAAAGAATGGGAACCGCCTGGAATGTTGCATAGGTGCGAAACCACACCATCAGCCCGGCGAATTCTCCCTCCCATTCCGCGACGTCGCACTGCACTTTGCGGCGCTCTCCCATGAAGTCGCGGCCGACAATGGCGGGGGTGAGGCGGAAGATATGATCGAGCTTCTCGAAGGCGGCGAAATCGTGCAGGCACGCAACGATGTTCGTTTCATCCCCTGGCCGCGCATCGCGGATGGCGAGCGGGCCGTTCACACCGCCACCGCAACGACGAAGATAATGCCGGGTTTCACCGTTCAACCCTCTCCTTATCCTGAGGAGCGCCCGGGAGGGCGCGTCTCGAAGGATCCAGATTTTAATTCCTTTGCCACCTGGCTGCGCGAAGCGAGCAAAGGAAGGATGCCATAATCGCCCCGTATTAAGGCTTCCTTCTTTGCACGGGACCAGCCCTTCAGTTGCCGCTCAAATGCGACCGCATCCGTTATGGAGTGAAAATCCGTTGACCAGACGAGCGTTACCGGGAGCCGTTTCGACGTGTAGCCGCGGAACGCGCCCGAGCGGTGCTGCCCCAGACGATGATCGAGCGAACCTCGCGCCGAGCCGACATAATACGAGCCATCGGAGCAACGCAGGATATAAACTCAAGCATTCATGCCCCACTCCTGGTCCTCGCCCTTCGAGACGCTCGCTACGCTCGCTCCTCAGGGTGAGGACTCTTATTCAACCTTATCCTGAGGAGCGCCCGGGAGGGCGCGTCTCGAAGGTTCACACCGCCACCGCGGCTTTGATATGCGGGTGCGCCTGGTAATTCTCCAGCGTGAAATCCTCATAGGCGAAACCGAAAATATCCTTCACCGCCGGGTTCAATTTCATGGCCGGCAAAGGATACGGACGCCGCGTCAACTGCTCGCGCGCCTGCTCGAGATGATTCAAATAAAGATGCGCGTCGCCAAAGCTGTGGATGAATTCGCCGGGTTGCAGCCCCGTTACCTGCGCCATCATCATGGTCAAAAGCGCATAAGACGCGATGTTGAACGGCACGCCGAGGAAAATATCCGCCGAGCGCTGATACAGCTGGCACGACAGCCGCCCCTCGCCGACATAGAATTGAAACAGACAGTGACAAGGCGGCAGCGCCATCTTCGGCACGTCGGCGGGATTCCAGGCCGTCACGATCAAGCGGCGCGAATCCGGGTTGCGCTTGATGTCCGCAACCAATTGCGCAATCTGATCGATGGTGCCGCCGCGCCCATCGGGCCAAGACCGCCATTGGTGGCCGTAAACCGGGCCGAGATCGCCCTCCGCGTACGCCCATTCGTCCCAGATGCGCACTCCATGTTCCTGCAGATAGCGCACATTGGTGTCGCCGCGCAGGAACCACAGCAATTCATAGATGATGGATTTGACGTGCAGCTTCTTGGTGGTGAGAAGCGGAAACCCCGCGGCCAGATCGAACCGCATCTGATGGCCGAACACCGAGAGGGTGCCGGTGCCGGTGCGGTCACGCTTTTCCAGCCCCTCGCGGAGCACGCGGTCCATCAGCTCGTGATATTGGCGCATGACGAAGTGGTAAGAGCGATTCCGGCGAAGAGTCCAGCAGGTTCTATGCGATTGAGTGGAAAACACCGCGTAACGCGGTCATCCCACCCGCGCCTTGCGCAGCGCATCGTTGATGCGGCTCTGCCAGCCGTCGCCCGTCGCACGGAACCGGTCGAGCACATCACGGTCCAATCGCAGCGTGACCTGCTGCTTCGTCGGCCGCTTCTGGACCCCGCGCTCGCCGCGTCCGCGGACGAGTTTCGCCAACTCGGGAAATTGGTCCAAGCGTTTCATTGCGCGAAAATCTTCCGCTGTCAGCTCGCGAACTTCCCCGTCCGCGTCAGTCAGAGGTTTTCTCTTTTTCATATCTACGGACCTCACGCGTGTTTGCCTTACGAAAACTGATTACTCTTGCGGCGCCTATGACCGGTGTGAAACAAACGATGTGCAGCCTCTCACGGATGAACCCCAACGCGACAATTCGGGTTTCTCCATATGGGAAGCGGGCATCTTCCCAGAATACCGCCGTCTCCCAATCGAATTGTTTCACCAAATGAAAGGGCAATCCGCGCTGCCGCGCGTTCTTCTCGCTCTTGGCGGGATCGAATTCGATTTTCACGATTTATTTGTAGCTACAAAAAGATCGGCAGGCAAGACTTTTAGCCTGCCCTCATCCCCAGCTTGCGCATCGTTTCCAGCCAGCGGTCCCGTTTGGCAGCGCTGATGCCTTCGACCATGCCAAACAGGCTTTCGCGAATCGGACCGATGCCGCAGAAGCGCAATATGTTGCGCTCCAGACTACGAAGACTGTGGGCGCCGAAATACCAGCGATAGACCAAGGCTGGCATGCCCATCGTGATGACGATGCGGGCGCTCTTGCCGCGCAATCGGGGGATTTTCGTTCCGAACTTGCCGCCCGCGTTGACGTAGCCGCCTATTTTCTCCTGCGTCAGCGCAGCGAATCCGGCCAGAACCATGCCCACACAAACAGGACCGCGAGAAATCCCAATAAGGCATAGCTGGAATACACGTAGCGCCAATAGCGCGCCGGCTGAGCTTTGCGGGTTATGGCCGAGATGCGCCCACGGGCGCGCCCGGTTTTCAGGGTCCAGGTGAGGTCCAGCGCGACCAGGACGGCCACGAGCACATCGAGCAACAGCAAATATCTTGGATCGTGCATGGCCGCCCTTCGATGGTCTGCATAGCCCGGGTTCCCGTCGGGCGGAGGTCACAATTGCCCACCTTCAATTGTTTACCCCTAACCCCTATATAGGGACTGTCCGGCAGGACTTGTTCTGACGGACTATGGCGATAAACGGCTACGTAATAAGCGGCCCGGACCCGGGGGCGGTACCCGGCGCCTCCACCAAATGCCCATCTGAGCCTCATCCTAGGCTAGGTTCGGGTGGGCATCTGTGGGGGCGAAACAGGATCGACGGACGTGTAAAGGTGGTTCTTTCGCCCGGTATGGTATCCGCCGTTATCGGGCTATCCGTACAGGTGCCAACGATAATGAAATGGCCCTCGCTGCTTAATTAATACCTAAGCAAGCGCGGTTTCGGGGAGGCACCGGGCAACAGAAGCCTCCCCACTTCTCTCGATTTGCCAAAACTGCATCGGCTTCGCGCTCTGGCTCCTGGCGTCCGATTTGTTGCTCGACTAAAGTCGATTCATGGCAAAGGATTTCATCGGATATGAAGCGCTGACCGACCGCGCCTTGCGCGGGGTGGTGCGGGAAGCATTGAAGCGCGTCCAGAAGCAGGGGCTGGTCGGCAGTCACCATTTCTATCTGACGTTCAAGACGCATGATCCGGGCGTGGACATTCCCGATTTCCTGAAGGAGCGCTACCCCGACGAGATGACCATCGTGCTCCAGAATCAGTTTTCCGGTTTGAACGTGACCGAGGACTTGTTCGAAGTGACGCTGGGCTTCCAGAAATTGCCCGCCACCCTGACGGTGCCGTTCGCGGCGCTGACGGGTTTTGTCGACCCTTCCGTGCAGTTCGGGCTGCAGTTCAAGAATGCCACGGCGGCGCAAACTCCTGCCGCTGCGGCAAAAGATGCCCCGGCAGCCGCGGCAAGCGCCTCGCTTCCGGCAGCATCCGCTTCCGACGAGGCTGCAAAACCCGCGGCTGCGGACGGGAATTCGCAAGTGGTGAGCTTGGACAAGTTCCGCAAGAAGTGACGCTTGTTCCCCGCCCACCCCTTCGCGTAAACGAAGCGGGTCCTCATTCTTTTTTCGAGACCCGCCATGGCCCAGCAATCCAAAAAGACCCGTACCGAGACCGACACGTTCGGCGCAATCGAAGTTCCCGCCGACCGTTATTGGGGGGCGCAGGCCCAGCGCAGCCTGGGAAATTTCAAGATCGGCTGGGAGAAGCAGCCGGCGGCGATCGTGCGAGCGCTTGGCATCGTCAAACGGGCCGCGGCCGAAACCAACATGGAGCTAGGCCATCTCGATCCGAAAATCGGCCAGGCCATCGTGAATGCCGCCACCGAGGTGTTGGAGGGAAAGCTCAACGATCACTTCCAGCTCGTGGTGTGGCAGACCGGCTCCGGCACGCAATCCAACATGAACGCGAATGAGGTGATCTCGAACCGCGCCATCGAGATGCTGGGCGGCGAGATGGGCACCAAGAAGCCCGTCCATCCCAACGATCACGTCAATATGAGCCAGTCATCGAACGACACCTATCCGACGGCGATGCATATCGCCTGCGCGGAAGAAATCGTTCACCGGCTGATCCCGGCGCTGCAGCAATTGCGCAATGCGCTGAACGACAAGGCGCACGCCTGGAAGGACATCATCAAGATCGGCCGCACCCACACCCAGGATGCGACGCCGCTGACCTTGGGCCAGGAATTTTCCGGCTACACCCAGCAGGTCGAGAACGGCATCGAGCGCGTCCAGATGACGCTGCCGAAATTGATGCAGCTCGCCCAGGGCGGCACCGCCGTCGGCACCGGGTTGAACGCGCCGGTGGGTTTCGCGCAGATGGTAGCCGACCGAATCGCGCATATCACGCAGATGCCGTTCACCTCCGCGCCGAACAAATTCGAGGCGCTGGCCGCGCATGACGCGATGGTGTTCAGCCACGGCGCGATCAATACGGTGGCGGCCTCGTTGTTCAAGATCGCCAACGACATCCGTTTGCTGGGCTCAGGTCCGCGCGCCGGTTTGGGCGAGCTGGCGCTGCCCGAAAACGAACCGGGCTCGTCGATCATGCCGGGCAAGGTGAACCCCACCCAGTGCGAGGCGATGACGCAGGTCTGCAGCCAAATCTTCGGCAACCATGCCACCATCACTTTTGCCGACAGCCAGGGCCATTTCGAGCTGAACGTCTACAATCCGGTGATGGCGTATAATTTCCTGCAAAGCGTGCGGCTCATGGCCGATGCCGCGGTCAGCTTCACCGACAATTGCGTGGTCGGCATCGAACCGCGCCGCGACAACATCAAGGCGGGGGTCGAGCGCTCGCTGATGCTGGTGACAGCGTTGGCGCCAAAGGTCGGTTACGACAATGCGGCGAAAATCGCCAAGACCGCGCACAAGAACGGCACGACATTGCGCGAGGAAGCACTGAAGACGGGGCTGGTTACGGGCGAGGAATTCGATGCCATCGTGCGCCCCGAAGACATGATCCACCCGAAATAAATATTGTCATTCCCGGCCGAGCGGAGCGTAAGCGCCGCGAGGGGAAGGGAACCCAATTCGTCGCGAATCGGGAATGGCTTCTGCCGAATGGATCCCTTTCCCTCGCCTCGCACGGCTCGGTTCGCCGGGGATGACAAGGAGTTCTACTTCGCCAGCACCGGCCAATCGTCGATCTTGATCCGCGCCACCTGAACCGCGCCGCCTTTGCCGTCCGGCTTGAACACCAGCGTCTCGCCCGCAGCGGCATCGACGCCGAAGCTCGCCTTGATGTTGGGCGCGTGCGTGACGATGACAGTGTCGGTGCCGGCGCGCGGCGCTTCGGCGGTTTTCGTTTTGAGCCAAGTGACACGCGCGCCTTCGGCTGTGGCCTGCATGCCTGCCGCACCCTCATCCAATTCGGGGAACGTCTTCGCCGCGCCCAGCGATGCAAGCTTTGCCGTCTGGAGTGCGCGATAGGTCGGACTGGAAAACACCTCCCCGAGCGGAAGGCGCAGCGCCTTTACGGCCTCGCCCATGGCGCGTGCGGAATCCCGGCCCGCGGCATCGAGCTGGCGCTCCAGTTTCACGTTCTCTGCATCCGCGGCGGTTTTGTCCGGCGCCTGCGCCGGCGAATTGGCGTGGCGCATCACCAGCACATAGCCGCCCTGACGCAACGCAGAGACAAGTGCTGCACCGCCAAGTGTTTGTGCATCGGCGGCCGTTACCGAGACGCCTGCCATCATCCAAATCAGCCCCAGCCACCCCACAACATGCATTGCCGTTCGCCTGTTCATGACGGGATCCTCTTCACCGATGCAAATCTAGCAAATCGGGAGTGAAACTTCACCGTCACCTCCTAATGCGAACGAGGTATGTTCCCTCATGGTTCGACGGGCTCACCATGAGGA
>DATARE010000208.1:0-3599 GCA_036264295.1 Micropepsaceae bacterium
CAATATTAGGGAGCGAGGCTTAGCCAACCTATATCTCCTGCTTTAAGAGCGAACTTGCGATGGACTCGACCCCAACAGAATTAAGGCGTTAATACGCTGAGTGTTGGATACATTGGCTTGGCAGGCTAGCGATTTGATCTAATGCTATGGCCAAGAAAAAATTGGGGTGGCTGTGATGGCAAGTCGTCCGGCTTACTTGAACGGACTGCGCGCGTTCGAGGCAGCCGCGCGTTTCGGTAGCTTTACGCTTGCCGCGAAAGAGCTGCACGTCACACAGGCAGCAGTGAGTCAGCAGGTCCGACTCTTGGAAAAGCGGCTTGGCTTTGCGCTCTTTCAGCGTCATGCCAATGGGCTTGAGCTCACGGACCAAGGCCGCGCCCTGCAACCCGGACTCACAGACGCCTTCAACAGCATTGAACGGCTTACCGATCAGGTTGCCGCGATGCGGCCGGGGCCGGTGCTTGTTGCCGGGATCGCACCCGCATTTGCGCTGAACTGGTTGATTCCGCGTCTCCCCGAATTCAGTCGCAAACATCCCGAAGTTGAGTTTCGCATGGCAACCGGAGGCAAAAGGCTTCCGTTGCGCGACGATTGGACTTGCTCCGTGCGACGTGGTGTCGGCGATTGGCCCGGCTACATTGCGGAAGAGCTGTTTCCGGCTACGCTGGTACCGGTTTGCACGCCGGAAATTGCAAAGACTCTGCGAAATCCGCGCGATCTTAGGCGTGCGACCCTAATTGTTGTGGCGCATTTGCGTGAGCAATGGACATGGTGGTTCGAAGCGGCCGGCCTATCCCCTCCCATCCAGCCTGCGGGTGAAGTGGTATTTGAAAGCTCCCCGATGGCTATCAAGGCGGTGCTGGATGGTGTGGGCGTTGCCGTTGCACAGCTTCCCTACATCAGTGATGCACTCGCGAGCGGACGGCTGGTCGCCCCATTTCCTATCGTTCCGCGAAAATACGAGAGCTGGTATTTGGCATACCGCCCAGTACGGCAGGACGATCCGGCATTGCTGATCTTTCGTGATTGGCTCCATGACGAAGCAGAACAGCAGCGTCAGGTGTACGAGCGTTTGATCTCGCCAATAGCAGCGGACAAATGACCGTTAGGGCTGGTTTCCGGCCCTTCTTGGCATCCGGCTGGAGGGCTGCTTTTCTCCCAAGCAGACGTCAAGCGCCGCGCTTCGCCCTTGCCGCGGTTGTGCGCTAATCTCGGTTGAGACTTGGTGGAGTTTTTCATGGCGTATGAATATGGGGGCAAGGGCCGCGGCGAGGACCCGCCACGCAATGTGTTTGGCGGCGTGTTGGAAAGCTGCTCCACGCAGCCGATGACGGGGTTTTTCCGCGACGGTTGCTGCAACACGGCGGCGGAAGATTTCGGCAGCCACACGGTGTGCGTGGTGATGACCGATGAATTCCTCGCCTTCTCCAAGGCGCGCGGCAACGATCTGTCGACGCCGATGCCCGATTTCGGCTTTCCGGGATTGAAGGCGGGGGACCGCTGGTGCCTGTGCGCGCCGCGCTGGCAGGAGGCGCATCTGGCCGGTCAGGCGCCGCGCGTGGTGCTGCGTGCAACCCATGAAGGGGCGCTCGCCTATTGCGCCTTGTCCGACCTGAAAACCCACGCCATCGATTTGTCGTGATGAACAATTTGCGCAAATCCACAGCCTTTGTGCCGCACGATCTTGCTCAACCCCTTCGCGGGCTGGAATGGGGTCCGCTTGCCGGCCTGATGGCCGCCGTCAAGGACATGTACGACATCAAGGGCGAGCGCACCGGCGGCGGCAGCCCGGAATGGCTGGCCACGCATGCGCCCGCCAAAGCCCATGCCGCGATGGTATCGCGCCTCCTGGAAGCCGGGGCGACGATCATCGGCAAGACCGTGTGCGAGGAATTCTTCTTCAGTCTCAGCGGCGCCAATGCCCATTACGGCACACCGGTGAATGTGCGCGCCGCCGGGCGCCTGCCCGGCGGTTCGTCGTCGGGCTCGGCCGCAGCGGTTGCGGCGGGCGCGTGCAGCATCGCACTCGGCAGCGATACCGGCGGCTCCATGCGGGTACCGGCCAGCTTCTGTGGCGTGTATGGCATCCGCCCGACATTCGGACGCACCGATATGACGGGCGCCATGGCGATGGCCCCAAGTTTCGACGTTGCCGGCTGGTTTGCCAACGCGCCCGGCCCGTTCCGCAAGGCGGGCGGCGTTTTGCTCGACGGCGAGGCGAACCGGCATCCAATTGCGCGGGTGCTGTTCGCGCGCGATTGCTTTCATTTGGCGGACGAAGCGGTGGGCAATGCTTTGCGCAATTTCGTCAAACGCGCGCTGGCCGAATTCCCGAGTCCCGGCGATGTCACCGTTGCGCCGGACGGCTTCGATGCCTGGCGCGGTTGCTTTCGCGATATTCAGGGGCGCGAAATCTGGTCGATCTATGGCGATTGGATGCAGGCGAATAAGCCCGCGCTCGGCCCCGGCATCGCGGAGCGCATGCATTACGCCTCGGCCGTGACGGCGGAGATGGAAACCGCGGCGCGGAAGATCTTCAGCACGGCGCGGGCCCATATCCGCGCGCTCGTGCCGCCCGGAACCGTGCTTTGTGTGCCGACCGCGCCCTGCATCGCACCGCGCACCGATGCCGGTCCGCAGGAATTAGATGCCTTCCGCACGCGCGCTATGTCGATCACCTGCATCGCCGGGATCGGCGGCCTGCCCGAAGTGAGCATTCCGGCGGTGACGGTCGAAGGCTGCCCCGCCGGTCTTTCCTTCATCGGCTGGCCCGGCGCGGACGAAACCCTGCTCGATCTCGCGGTGACCCTCGCCCCCTATTGCGGCGCGTGATAGTCTGAGCGCAGCGACAGGGACGGGAGGATCACATGCGCCATCGGATCAAACATGCGTTCGGCATTGCGGCAATCGCCGGGCTTGCCTTTTCGGCAAGTGCGTTGGCGCAATCGGACCCAAATTCGGCGCCCAATCCGTACCGTGAGGACACCGGCTGGGCGAAGCACGGCGCGGGCCGCAATTTCGGCTCGACCCCGGGGCTTGCGCTCGATCGCGACGGCAAGAGTCTCTGGGTGTTCGATCGCTGCGGCGGCCAATCCTGCGAAGGCTCCAACATCGATCCCGTCACCAAATATGATGCGTCGGGCAAAGTGGTCACCACCTTCGGCGCCAAGATGTTCGTGCGCCCGCACGGCGTCTATGTCGACAAGGACGGCAATGTGTGGGTGAGCGATGGCGTCGGCATCGCGCCCAAAAACGGCAAGCCCGGCCTGGGTCAGACCGTGACGAAGCTGTCGCCCGAAGGCAAGGTGCTGATGACACTCGGCACGCCGGGCGTCACCGGCACGGATGCCACCCATTTCAACGCGCCGTCGGACATTCTGGTGGCGCCCAATGGCGACATCTTCGTGGCGGATGGTCACGGCGAAAAGACCAATGCGCGCATCGTCAAATTCGACAAGACCGGGAAGTACATCAAGGATTGGGGCAAGGAAGGCACCGGCCCCGGAGAATTCAACGAGCCGCATGGCTTGGCGATGGATTCGCAAGGCCGCCTGTTCGTCGCCGATCGCGGCAACAACCGCATCCAGATCTTCGACCAG
>DATARE010000221.1:0-6163 GCA_036264295.1 Micropepsaceae bacterium
GCCGTGGACCAGGCGGTCAGCAGCCGCCCGTGAATGGCGCCGTCAAATTGGGTGCCGAACACATCGGCCAAATAGGCCGGTACCGTCGCGAAGCCGCCGCCATACATCGAAAGAATGATGCAGATGGCAAGCACGAACAAAGCCCGCGATCCGGCATGCGCGAGCCAGGGCGCAGAGGCGTACAGCACGATGCCCAGCCCGAAGAAGGTGAAATAGGTCGCCTTGCGGCCGATGAAATCGGACAGGGACGCCCAGAAAAACCGCCCGCCGATATTGAACAGCGACAGGAGCCCGGTGAAGCCTGCGGCAATGGCGGCGATCGCAGCACTTTGTTCGGCATTCAGCGCGGTGAACGGCACATCAGGCCTGCCGATCAGGCTGCCGCCGAATATTTCCTGCAGCATCGGCGAGGCCATGCCGATCACGCCAATGCCGGCCGACACGTTCAGGCACAACACCGCCCAGATCAGCCAGAATTGCGGCGTCTTGTGCGCATTGTGCAAATGCACCTGTCCGCTGGTGCTCGTTGTGGCGGCGACGGCGGGCGTCCAGCCATGAGGCCGCCATCCCGGCGGCGGGATGCGGTATCCGAACGCCCCTCCCATCATGAAGATGAAATAGATTGCCGCCATCGCGACGAATGTCTGCCACACCCCCACCGAATTGGGCGTCTGAAAGGCGGTCATCAGCAGGTTCGCGAGCGGCGCGCCGATCATGGCGCCACCGCCAAAACCCATGATCGCCATGCCGGTCGCCATGCCGCGCCGGTCCGGGAACCATTTGATCAAAGTCGAAACCGGCGAGATGTACCCAAGTCCCAAACCGATGCCGCCAATGCCACCCAGGCCGAGCCACATGATCCAAAGCTGATGCTGGATGACTCCGACTGCGGCCAACAGCATGCCTCCGCACCAGCAGAGGGCCGCCACGAAGCCCGCTTTGCGCGGCCCGGCGCGTTCGAGCCATCCGCCCCATGTTGCGGCGGAAAGACCGAGCAGCACGAAGAACAGCGTGTAAATCCATCCCAGATCGGAAATGCGCCAATCGCAGCTTGTCGTGAACAGCGCCTGGCCCAACGACATTCCCGGGCAGGCTATGGATTTGTCGTGCCCGAGCGCCCGGGACAAAGGCAGCCAGAACACGCTGAATCCATAAGCCATCCCGATGCAGAGATGGATCGCCAGTGCCGCCGGCGGGACGAGCCAACGATTGAAATCGGCGTGTGCAATGATCCGTCTGCGGTCGAGCAAACCGATTCGTGAATCCGCAGTTCCCGCGACCGCACCAATGGCACTCATGATCTGCCCCTCCCGACTGATCATTTGCTGCATTCTGGCTGGCCTTTTGCGCTTATTGTCAAGCCCAAGAACGCGGATACGGGCATGACGAACTCGGATCCACCGCCGATGAAATAACGCCTTCCCTTATGCTTCGTTCTTCGCAATTGCGTCCAAGCATGTGCCGGCGCGCTGCTGGAGTTCGGCGGCTGCCTTGCTGCTGTGCACCAAGCGCCATAATAATCTTGACGAGAGCTGCGCTTTTTTCACGGGCGCGCGACGGAGGGACCCATGAAAAAATTTGCTTGGTTGCTGGCAGGTGCCTTGTTTCCAATTGCGGCGATGGCGGCGGATGCACCCGGCCCCGATTGGGCTTTCATGACGCCGGACCCGAACGCGCCCGCGCCTCAACCGGCTGCCAGCGGCGGCGGTGGTGGAGCCCCAGCGGCAGCGCCGGCCACAGCCCCGGCGGGCGTGCCGCAGATCGTGGTAGCCGGCAAAGGCGCGGATGTTCGTCCCTGCAACACGTGCCACACGCCTTCGGGAATGGGTCAGCCGGAATCGGCGAATATTCGCGGTTTGAACGCCGAATATTTCGCGCGCCAGATGCGGGATTTCAAAAGCGGTGCGCGCGGCGGTCCGCGTTCGGGTGCGATGGCCATGTTCGCCAAGGGCATGACCGATGATGAGATCAAGGACGTCGCTGCTTATTACGCCGGCCTGAAGCCCGCACAATGGACGCGCGTTTCCGAAACCAATGTGGCGCCGAAGTCGATCGTCGGGCGCAACAGCCAGCGCACGCGTGTGGAAGCCAGCGACACCGAACCGGTCGGCAGCCGCATCATCGAGTTTGCGACCTCTCCCGCCGCCGTTCGCCAGATGGCCGAGCCTGCCTTCGTGGCGTTCGTGCCGCCAGGGGCTCTGGGCAACGGAAAGACTCTCGTGACCACCGGTGGCGGCAAGGCGGAAGCGTGCACGGGATGCCATGGCGACAAACTGCAGGGCGAGGACGATGTCCCAGCTCTCGCAGGGCGCTCGCCGGTGTACATCGCGCGGCAGATCTATTCCTTCAAGAACGGCGTGCGCAAAGGACCCATGGCCGAGATCATGAAGGGCATCGTCGCGAAATTGTCGGACGACGATGTGATCGGGGTCGCGTCCTATGTGTCTTCGCTCGATCCATCCTGAAATCGGCGCGCCGGTTGAAAACAAAACGCCCGCGAGTTGTCTCGCGGGCGTTTTTGTTTCCGCCGAACGTTAGTTCTTCACATATTTGTAGACCGCCCGCTCCGGCACCGCGGCAGCATAGATATTGCCGTGGCTATCGGCTGCCACGCCTTCCGGCGGTGGGTTTTTCGGGTCCTTTGGTGTGGGCGGCGGAATATAGAAATCGACCTTGCCGGTCTTGGCGCTGCCAACGCGGATACCGCGTTTGCAGCCCGGATTGTTGGTGTCCTTGCCCGGGGCATCTTCGGATTCGGAATCGGACACGTAAAGCACGTCGTTCTTGTCGATGAAGATGCCGCTTGGCCGGCCGAATTGTTTCCAGGCGGCAAGGAATTTTCCGTCCTGATCGAAGATCGCGATGCGGCTGTTGCTGCGGTCGGCGACGAACAGGCGCCCCTGGCTGTCGAAAGCCAGCACATGCGGGCCTTTCAATTCGCCGTCGCCCGAACCCAGATGGCCAAAGCTCTTGATGAACTTTCCGCTCTTGTCGAATTTCGTGATGCGCGAATTGCCGAAGGTCGGCGCGTGACCTTCGGAGATGAAAATGTCGCCGTTCGGCGCAAAAGCGATGCCGGTGGGACGGTCGAAGACATCGGCGCCTTTGCCACCTTGGCCGGCCTTGCCCAAAGTCATCAGAACTTTGCCGTCAGACGAGAATTTGAAGACCTGATTGCCCTTGCCATCCCTGGCATCGCCATCAATGGCCCAGATGCTGCCGTCTGGGCCCGGTTTCACAGTGTGCGGGAACGCGAACATGCCGCCGCCGAAGCTCTTGATCACTTTGCCGTCGGACGACAATTCCCAGATCGGATTTTCTTCCGAGCCGATGCACCCCTTGTCGCCGCAGCGATCCATCACCCAAACATTGTCCTTGGCATCCACGAAAACATTGTTGGTGGGTGCCCACGCGCGCGGCATGTGTTCCCAGCCAGTGACCTGTTTATACGGCGTGGGCAGATCGTTGACGCAGGGCCCGCTCTGGGCATGTGCAGCCGCCACGAAAGCCGTGGTCGCGAACAAGGCAAGGGTCAGTTGTTTGATCTTTGAACGCATGGCGGTTTCCTCCTGCAGCGTTGGCGCTAAAGTACATGAGCCGCAGCGCTTCGTATACCGCGAGCGCGTTTGTGCTATTCTCGCGTGGAGGAAACGGTAAGACGCGGGGGAGACGGTCCGATGGCGCGATTTAGGGGAAGATTTGCAGCGTTGGCGCTATCGGCAGGAGGGTTGGCCCTTCTGCTGAACGGCCCCATGACGGCGGACGCCGAACAGGCTCAGACAGGCAATTCGCGCACCGCGGATCTGAAGCCGTCGGCGATGCCTTATATCGATGCCCATATCCATATCTATGAGCACGATCCGGATGCCTCCCTGCAGCTGACCATGCAGGCAATGGAGCATTTGAACGGCACCAAGGCCTTCGTCCAGACGGAGCCGTATGGCGCCGGCAATCCGGCGTCGTGGGACATCGAGAAGGTGCTTGCTTCGGTCAAGAAGCATCCGGACAAATTCATCCTCATGGGCGGTGGCGGAACGCTCAATCCCATGATTCTCGAAGCCGCTCGAACGGGCGATGCGGGGCCTGCGGTGCAGAAGAAATTCCGCGCCCGTGCGGAAGAAATCCTGCGTGAAGGTGCGGTGGGTTTCGGCGAATTGTCGACGGAGCATTTCTCGCTGCCGACCGCGCCCGTGAAGGATTACGAATATGCGCCCGCGGATTCGCCGTTGATGCTGTTGCTCGCCGACATTGCAGCCGAGCACAATGTCCCCATCGATCTGCATATGGAAGCCATTCCGAAAGACATGCCGTCAGGGCTGCCCGCGCCAAATTTGCCGACGCTGCATGGAAATTTTGACGCGCTCGAAAACCTGCTGGCGCACAATCCGCGTGCCAAAATTATCTGGGCGCATGCGGGTTCGGACAATACCGGCTTCCGCACGCCCGATTTGATGCGTCCACTGCTGCAGCGCCATCCCAATCTTTATATGGAGATCAAATACGATCCCGGCGCGCTGGGCAAAAATCCGCCGGTGGTTGACGGCAAGCTGAAACCCGAATGGCTGAAGCTATATCAGGATTTCCCGGACCGCTTCGTCATCGGCAGCGATCAGCATTACGATCCGCCGGCAACTGCGCCGCTGGCACGTGCGCAGGGAAATGCGACGCTGCTCAGTCAGCTTCCCGCCGATTTGCGCCAGAAGATCGGAATGGAAAATCCGATGCGGATTTACGGCCTGGGACATTGATTCGACGGAACGAATAGGAAAAACGAAAGGCGCCCGGGTGTTTCCACGGGCGCCTTTTTCGTCGCCGCAAGACGGCGGAATTACTTCGTATATTTCTTCACGTCCTTCATCTGAACGGCGGCCGCGTAAATGGTGCCGTGGCTGTCCACCGCAACACCTTCGGGCGGTGGGACCTTGTCGGTAACGCCGGCCGGCGGCGGAATATAGGCCGTGACCTTGCCGTCCTTCACGCTGCCGACGCGAATGCCCATTTTGCAGCCGGGATTGTTCTTCTCGTCCGATTGTGAATCGGCGACATAAAGCATGTCGTTCTTGTCCACCCACACGCCGCTGGGCCGGCCGAACTGTTTCCAGCTCGCGAGGAATTTGCCGTCCTTGTCATAGATGTTGACCCGGTTGCCGGTGCGATCCGCGACATAGATATGATCCTGGGAATCCACGGTTACCGCATGCGGCTCGGTCAATTGCCCCTCGCCGGTGCCGTGCGAGGCGAAGCTCCGCAAATATTTGCCGGCCTTGGTGTAGATATCGACGCGCGATTTGTTCAATTTCGAACCGTGGCCTTCGATGATCACGGCGTCGCCATTGGACAGGAACGCAACACCGGTCGGCTGGTTGAATTCATCATTGCCCATGCCGGGCTGACCGGCCTTGCCGAGCTTCAAAAGGACCTTGCCGTCCGGGCTGAATTTCACGACCTGCATGCCCTTGCCGTCCTTGGACTGAAAATCGGCAGCCCAGACATTGCCGTCCTGGTCGACGGCGATTCCATGGGCGCTGGCGAATTCCCCGGCGCCGAAATTCTTCATGGTCTTGCCATTGGGTCCAAGCTCGAAAATCGGCGACAAATTGGACTTTGAGCAGCCGTCCTCGCAGCGGTCGAAGGCCCAGAGATTGTCACGCGAATCGATGGCGACCGTGTTGACAGGTCCCCAGGGCCGCGGCGTCTGTGCCCAATTTGTTTGCAGTTTGTAGGGATTGGGAGCGTCGTTGACGCAAGGATAGCTGGCCTGTGCATGGGCCTGCGTGACCAAGGCGACCGATGCAAGCCATGCGAGTGCGAGTTTTGTGCGAGCCGTCCGCATCGTTTCCTCCCTTGAGCGGTATCGGAGCGAAACCTACTCCAGGACAGGCGTTCGTACACGCACCATCCCTGGGCTTTTGCTGGAGGGTTGCGGCCACAGCGCCAAAGCACCCTGCAACCGTCTCTTAAAACGCTTTGTTTCTTAGAGACTTAGAGCTTCTGCCAGTTGACGTCCGGGTGGCAGTTTGGCAGTTTATGCAGGCAGGCGCGTGGCGTCGTTTGAGCTTGCCATGCGGGGGCAATGGTAATGATCAAATCGGAATTGGTAGCGCGCCTCTCCGAGCGTTACCCGCATCTATATCATCGCGACGTCGAGCGCATTGTTTCGACG
>DATARE010000282.1:0-3190 GCA_036264295.1 Micropepsaceae bacterium
GTCCTTAGGTGGGTCCATACCGGACTTCTCCTCCAACGGTACAGCCTGGATCACACCCAATGGCGGCGAGCTCATCCCCGTGCCGGGATCCCCGAGCCCCTTGCGCCAGGATCCGGCGTATCCCTTTGTGGGCAACGGCCAGGGCAAGCAGCCGACCTATCGCATCGCCGATCTGTCCAACCCCAATCTCAAGCAATGGGCGAAGGACGTGATGAAGAAGGAGAATGACGAGGTGCTGGCCGGAAAGATCGCCTTCACCGCGCGCCAGAGCTGCATGCCGGCGGGCGTTCCAGGCTACATGCTGTTCGGTGGCCCGTTCTATTTCGTGCAGTCGCCCAAGGAGGTTCTCATCCTCTTCGAGGGCGATCAGCAGGTCCGGCGCATCTCTCTCGACGTGCCGCATTCGGCCAAGCCAAAACCCTCCTGGTACGGAGAATCGGTCGGCCATTACGAGGGCGACACTCTGATCATCGACACCATCGGGCTGAACGACAAGACCTTCGTCGACAATTACCGCACGCCCCATACCGAGAAGCTGCATGTCACCGAGCGCTGGAAGATGATCGATGAGGGCAAGAACCTCGAAGTCGCCATCACAATCGACGATCCGGACACCTACAATCAGCCCTGGCAGGCGATCCGGCGTTTCCGGCGCATGCAGGGAACGATGGGCGAGGAAGTCTGCGCCGAGAACAACCAGCATCTGTTCGATTACCACATACCGGAGGCGAAAACGCCGGACTTCTGAGCGGCAGGAGCCTGCGGCTCGGCCTTGCGACCTCCATTGACTGAACGCAAAGGAAGTATCCCCGCGATGAAAAAAACTTTGCTCGCCTTTCTCTTTGCGCTGGCCGCGCCCGCATTCGCGCAGCAAACAGCACCCGAGATCGCCTTCGACTCCGTTCCGGATTTCGTCAAGCTTCCGGATGGGATGAATTTCGGTGAGGTCCCGGGCGTCTCCGTGGATTCCAAGGGCAATGTCTATGTCTTCACGCGCTCGAACAGCGCCAGCGGCCCGGCCTATGCCCCCACCGCAGCGCAGCTGCTCGAATTCGCGCCTGACGGAAAATTCCTGCGCGAGATCGGCAAGGGCCTCTATGCCTGGTCCTTCGCCCACAGCGTGCGCATCGACAAGGACGACAATATCTGGGCCATCGACAAAGGTTCGGACATGATCGTCAAGTTCAACCAGGCCGGGCGGATCATGTGGGTCTTCGGCCGCAGGAAAGAATCGGCGGAAAGCGAGACCAAGCCATGGGAGCATCTTAATCCGCCACTGGCCGCGCAGGACGGACTCTTCCGTCAGCCCACCGACGTGGCCTGGGATTCCAACGGCAACATCTACATCACCGATGGCTACATCAATTCGCGCGTCGCCAAATATGACAAGAATGGCGATTGGGTGAAGTCATGGGGCACCAAGGGCACCGGGCCCGGGCAGTTCAATCTGCCTCACGCCATTGCAATTGACCGCAACAACAACATCTATGTCGGCGACCGCACCAACCGGCGCATCCAGGTCTTCGACACCGACGGCAAGTTCCAGCGCATGTTCAGCATCGACATACCGCCCGTTCCGGGAACCCATGCCGTGAACGGCGCAACGCCGACAGGCGAGCGCCTCGCCGCGGTGATCGGCCAGCCCAATTCGCTGTGCATCCCGCCGAGCGGCAATGTGATGTTTGTCGGCGAATCCACTTTCCCGGGACGCATCTTCAAGATTTCGCTCGACGGCAAGGTGCTGGGCGTCATCGGCAAATCGGGACGCAATCTCAAGCAATTTTCCGGCGCGCATGCGCTGGCGTGCCCTTCGGAAACGGAAATCTACGCCGCCGAAACGTCCAATTGGCGGGTGCAGAAGCTGATCCTTCACACGAAATAACCACCGTCATCAGGAGCTATCATTGAAAACGCAAGTTCTGTTCGCTGCAATCATCCTGGCCAGCGCGGCCGTGGCCGGCTGTACGCACGTGCCTGACGGCACGCCGCGAGAAATTGCCCTCAACGTCACCACGGAAATGGCGAAGTGCGACGCTTATCAGCACGACGTTCTGGCCGGCAGCTACGATCCGGGGCACAAAACGATTGCCCTGCATATGAGCCGGGGCAGCGTGGATATCCTCTGTTCGGCTCCCGGCTATAAGGACAAGAGAGTCAGCATCGTTCCGGACGACAGCAGCTTGGGCTTTTTCGGCAAGCTGGTCCCGGATTTCGGGCCCGTCAACTACTACAAGGGCGACTATCCGGCGAGCGTTCAGATCGCGATGGAACGGGCACCCGCATAGAGCGTTCCGCGCCTCGCCGTCTGTCGTATCTCAGTTGCCGATTTCGATCACATAGCCGTCAGGATCGGCCAAATAGGCGTAAGGGATGCCGGGCCGATGTTTGCCGCGTTCCAGCAATTTGCCGCCCGCGCTCTCGACCTGAGCGATGCATGTTTTCATCGCGCCTTTCATCTCGAAACCAAAATGCGACAGGCCGCCATTGCCGATCGGTTCACCTTTGGGAGCTTTGCACAGGGTGATGAGATCCGAAGCGCCGGGAGAACCCAGGAACGCCAATCCCGGGCCGGACGTGAACCGGACCTCCAAACCGAACGCTTCCTGGTAGAACTTCACTGAACGTTTGAGATTGCTGACGTTTAGGTGGATATGATTGAGTCCACGCGATCGGATCATGGTTCCTCCTCCCCTCCGTGTCTTCACATCATAACATGATCGTGCCGGGATCGAGATGCGCAAAGGGATTCTCGAACAAAGCGGGCTGCGCACGTGCGAGATGTTCGAACTGCGTCACGATCGCACGCCAATCGGCAAATGGGCTGGAATCGGGATCGGGCGGACCGTCCAGCACCGGTGCATCGATACTGAGCGCGGCAATTGCCAGATCGCGCACCATGATGGGGAACGCCACGGGCATGGCGGAGCCGTCCAACTCCGCCCTTCCGAGCGCAACGCTATTCTTCCTGACCGATCGTAAGTCCCGATCGCTTCTTTCTGTCCAGGCGATGTCGTGCGCCTCAGCCCAAACGCGATAACGCGCGATCTCGGCATCCGAGAGGAAAGCGAGAATGGCTTTGCCTGCATAGCTATCGCCGAGCGCACGCGCCTCACCGACCGTCGGCACATTGGTCACCTCCGCCATTCCGGGTGAGGATGCAATCCTGACCGAGTACCAACCGAGTCGAACG
>DATARE010000294.1:0-10350 GCA_036264295.1 Micropepsaceae bacterium
CAAAAAAATTGTGCGTCGCGCGCGAATCGACCGCACCCAGAAAATTCAACGGCCGCTTCGCGACATGCCTGACTTCGTTATCGCTGATCGTCACGTCTTTTGCTTCGTAACCCGTGAAACCCGGAACGAAGAATTGCTCACCCGTCGATCCGCCCACCATAATGCCATCGGCAACGGGAATGTCGTGCACCTTGTTTGCCAACACCGCGACAGAGGTGGAACCGCCTTTGACCATGATGCCCGCGGCACCGGAGGCGCCGGAAACATCATTGTAGGCGATGACAGAATTGTTGACGGCGACAAAATCGATGTCTTCCTGCCCGGTGGTACGAACAATGTTCCCAAGAATTTGCACGTTCTTCGCTTGATCGATTTTGATCCCATCTTCGACAGCATTGAGGACGGTGTTGCCTTCCACCAGAATGTTTTCCACCATGTTCGTAAATGTTCGGCCGCTCTGGCTGAACTGAATCCCGTTCTTTCCGCCCTCGATCAGGAAATCTTTCACGATGAAATTGTCCGTTCCATAGCCGTAAATGGCGGCAAGCTTTTCAGATGCCGCGACAATTTTCGCCGCCTCTGGTCCATCGGCCGACATAAGCCAAATCGGCGCCGTCAATGTGCCGGGGCTGACACTCGGAAGTTTTACATTCTCATGATATTCGCCCGCCTTGACCATGATGGCCGTGCCGGCACGGGCAGAGCTCACCGCGTCCTGGATCCGCTTGAACGGACGGTCGGGCGATCCATCGCCATCCCCGTTTGTCCCGGCGGACACCCAAATCTTGGCGCTGGGCTGAATGGAATCGAAAAGCACAGCGTTGGAATTTTGGGCGTTCGCGGAATGAGCGGCGAAACAAAGAGCGCCTGCAATGATCGCCACCCGGCAGCCAGGCTTTCCGCTTGCGCGCATGGGCTTTCTCCTTGACGGCAGACTCCGCTAAAGCGTGCGACTTGTTTTAGCGGTTGGCAAGTCATAGCGTTGTGTCAAACGAAATTGGAACCTTTATTGACCTGCGCTCTTCTGTCCGGTTGGGACCAATCTCACCGTCCGATCATTCTCTCAACCAACAGAAGCCGCGGAGCTCACCTGCTCGGCTAAGAACGGCACTGGAGACTGTTTTCTATGAGCAAATATCGTCCGGTCCCAAACGGGAACTTATTGCAGTGTCTCGCGTTCGTCACAGCTGAAGCTTTTCGACAAGAATTGCATTAAGAGGCTTTTTTCGTGTCCATCTCACCGCCTCGGATCTGCGATCTCGGGACGATGCGCGGGCAGGAACGAAGCGCTGCCGCAACGCGCGCTGCTGCGTTAGGTTTCAGTCACATCGCGGTCAGCGACGAAGATCACGAGCGATTTTCGGAGTTCGCCGATGCGTTCCGAAATCTAAATCTGGATATTGTCGTCCGCCTCGATCTGTCGGAAGTGGCGCTGGATCATCCCATGGTCCGGACCCATCCGAACTGGTTTGCGATCCGGCCCAATGGCCCGCAAACCATGCCTATCGATCCGCGCCGGCATGACGAAATGGCAGGGCGTGCGCTTGTCCGTTTTTATGAAAACCCCAATCACTTTGCCGATTGGTGGTATGGCATTCTGACGGACTTGCTTGCCACCGGCGTGAAAGGCTTCCATCTGCTTCATCCGCAACGCATTCCACCGCAGGTCTGCCGCGACCTCATTGACCGCGCGAAAGCCAATGCACCGGATGCCATCTTTGTCGCGGACACGCTTGGGCTGACGCGCGAGGGCCTTGCGCGATTGCGCGGTTGCGGCTTCGATTACTGCCTGTCATCGCTTCCCTGGTGGGATCTCCGCTCCGCCTGGCTTGCCGAGGAATATGAGGCGGCAATGCGTGTTGCCCCCCTGCTCGCCTCGGTGGAAGCGGAAGGGAAGATTCCACCCGCCACATGCCAAGCCCGCCGCGCGCGCCTTACGCTCGCCGCCCCGACGGCAAGCGGAATGGTCATGCCGCTGAGTTTTGCGCAAAACGTCTGTGAAGACGATGGCGGACCCGAGCTTGATTCCGCCATTCGCGCGATGAACGAAATGATTGCCTCCGATCCGGTGATCGCGGGACACGGCGCGCTGCGCCATCTCGCCGGACCGGGAATGCCCATCACCGTGATATTGCGCAGCGAAACGCCGGATATTCGTGTGGCGCAGCGTGCCATTGTGGCCCTGGTCAATCCCGATTCGACGGCGGTCGCCATCAAAGACGATGTTCTTACGGCCGCTTTGGGGGACTGGGATATTTCCGGGGAGGCACTGTTCGGCGATTCGGACAATCGCTTGGCGCCCGGCGAAGTACGGTTGCTGCGCGCCACCCGCGCGAAACCGGTGCGTGCGTCTTCGCGTTCGCGCTATCGCGATCTCACCAACGCCGTAAAGCAACCGCGCATTGTGATTGCCAACATAACACCGTCGATTTCCGGCGGAGACTTCGCTGTAAAACGCATCGCCGGCGACAGGTTTTCCGTCGAGGCCGACATTTTCACCGATGGCCACCCGCTGATGGGCGCGGAGCTTCTATTGCGCGCCGAAGACGAAAAGGATTGGCAGCGCGCGGCCATGCATCCGGTTGTCAACGATCGCTGGTCGGCGGCATTGTCCCTCCACCGCGTCGGGCGGTACCGTTTCGCGGTCGAAGCATGGATCGATTCCTATGGCGGCTTCGTACGCGATCTCATCAAGAAGCGCGATGCAGGGCGCAACATCGATTTGGATCTTGCTGAAGGGCTGACGGCAATCGAAGCCGCAGCCGCGCGAACCGATGGCCCGCTGCGCGCTCCTTTGTCGGCAATCGTCTCGGCCTATGCCGGCCTGGACAGCAACGACAAGATCGCAATTCTGCTTGCGCCCGAAACGCAAGATGCGATGAGGCACGCCGACGCCCGCGCGTTCCGTGTTCAAAGCCCTATCCATGCCATCGATTCCGACCGGATTGGAGCCCGTTTCGCGAGCTGGTACGAATTGTTTCCCCGCTCGCAAACCGATGATGCGGCGCGCCATGGCTCTTTCAAGGATGTGACTGCGCGTTTGCCAGCCATCCAGGCGATGGGATTCGACGTGCTCTATTTTCCGCCCATCCATCCTGTGGGCGTTACCAACCGCAAAGGGCGCAACAACACGCTTCACGCGGCGCCCGGCGACCCAGGAAGCGTCTATGCCATCGGATCGCCCGATGGCGGACATGACGCGATCCATCCCGAATTGGGAAGTTTCGAGGACTTCCGCGATTTGATTGCTGCCGCGCGCGCGCATGGCATGGAAATCGCGCTCGATTTCGCGATTCAGTGCTCGCCGGACCATCCCTGGCTTCGTGAACACCCCGGCTGGTTCGATTGGCGCGCCGACGGCACGATCAAATATGCGGAAAATCCGCCCAAGCTTTACGAAGATATCGTCAATGTCGATTTCTACGCCGCCGATGCCGTGCCGGGCCTATGGTTGGCACTGCGTGACATTGTCCTGCACTGGGCGAAACAGGGCGTACGCATTTTTCGTGTCGACAATCCTCACACCAAGCCCTTCGCGTTCTGGCAATGGCTGATTGCAGATGTCCGCGCCGCCAATCCGGATATCATTTTCCTGTCCGAAGCGTTCACGCGTCCCAAGATCATGTACCACCTGGCCAAGCTCGGCTTCACGCAGTCCTACACCTATTTCACCTGGCGCAATACGAAGGCCGAACTCACCGATTATATCGTGGAACTGAATTCGCCACCGGTGAGCGATTTTTTCCGGCCGCATTTCTTCGTCAACACGCCCGATATCAATCCTTATTTCCTGCAGCAATCGGGCCGGGCCGGGTTTCTTATCCGTGCTGCACTGGCGACAACCTTGTCCGGCCTTTGGGGCATGTATTCGGGCTTCGAACTGTGCGAGGCCGCGGCTTTGCCCGGACGCGAGGAATATCTCGATTCGGAAAAATATGCGGTCAAGCCGCGCGATTGGAATACGCCCGGCAACATCATTGCCGAGATTTCCCAACTCAATCGCCTGCGCAGATCCGAGCCCGCGCTTCAGACCCATCTCGGCGTTACGTTCTACAATGCGTTCAATCCCAACATCCTCTATTTCGGCAAGCATGTGCCGGGTCAGGCAAGCCGCATCCTGGTCGCAATTCTATTGGACCCTCACGGGGCTGCGGATGCGGATTTCGAGATCCCGCTCTGGGAATGGGGCCTTCCCGATCACGGGGCGCTGGCGGTGGAGGATCTTTTGAGCGGCGCGCATTTCATTTGGCACGGCAAGATGCAGCACATCCATCTCGCACCGGAGTCCCCTTATCGTATTTGGCGCGCCTCCCCGGCTATGGAGGTTTGAGATGAACGTCCAGCCTGACACCGTCCTTCTTTCCGCCAAGCAATCCGATGCCGCCGCCCGTGCCGCGGATCGTTATTGGTATAAGGATGCGGTCATCTATCAGCTTCATGTCAAATCGTTCTTCGATTCGGACAATGACGGGGTCGGCGATTTTCCGGGGCTTACCAGCCGGCTCGATTATCTCGCCGAACTCGGCGTCAACGCCGTCTGGCTCCTGCCCTTTTATCCCTCGCCGCGACGCGACGATGGCTACGATATCGCCGATTATCGCGGCGTGCATCCGGAATATGGCACGGTCGACGATGTCCGCCGCTTCATCGAAGCCGCGCATGCGAAAGGCATTCGGGTCATCACGGAATTGGTGCTGAACCATACATCCGATCAGCATCCCTGGTTTCAGCGCGCCCGCCGCGCCCCGCCCGGCTCGCCCGAACGCAATTTCTACGTCTGGTCCGATACCGACAAAGCCTATGCCGGAACACGCATCATCTTCCTGGATACGGAAAAATCGAACTGGACCTGGGACGATGAGGCCAAGGCCTATTATTGGCACCGTTTTTATTCACACCAGCCGGACTTGAATTTCGACAATCCGGAGGTGCTGGAAGAAGCGCTTGCGATCATGCGCTATTGGCTAGACATGGGAGTCGATGGCCTGAGGCTCGATGCGGTGCCTTATCTCATTGAACGCGAAGGCACCAACAACGAAAACCTTCCCGAAACTCACGCCATTCTCAAGCGCATTCGCGCCGAAGTCGACGCGCATTATCCCGATCGCATGCTGCTGGCCGAAGCCAACCAATGGCCGGAAGATGTGCAGCAATATTTCGGCGACGGCGACGAATGCCACATGCTGTTCCATTTTCCTCTCATGCCGCGCATGTACATGGCGATTGCGCAGGAAGACCGCTTCCCCATCACCGATATCATGCGCCAAACGCCGGATGCGCCGCCAAACTGCCAATGGGCCACGTTCCTGCGCAATCACGATGAGCTTACGCTCGAAATGGTCACCGACCGCGAACGCGATTATTTGTGGAAGACCTATGCGTCGGACCGGCGCGCGAGACTCAATCTCGGCATCCGGCGGCGGCTCGCGCCGCTGTTGGAACGCGACCGCCGGCGCATCGAACTGATGAATTCGCTGCTGCTCACCATCATGGGCACGCCGATCCTCTATTACGGTGACGAGATCGGGATGGGCGACAATATCCATCTCGGCGACCGCGACGGCGTACGCACGCCGATGCAATGGACGTCGGACCGCAATGGCGGCTTCAGCCGCGCCGACCCGGCCGCGCTGGTGTCGCCGGTGATTATGGACGCGCTCTATGGCTATCAAGCTGTCAATGTGGAAGCCCAATGGCGCGATCCGCATTCGCTGCTGAACTGGCTCCGCCGCATGCTTTCGGTGCGCGGCCGCTGGAAGGCCTTTGGCCTCGGCTCGGTGCGTTTTGTGCGGCCGCAGAATCGCAAAGTGCTGGCCTATTTGCGCGAATACGACAATGAAACGATCCTGTGCGTGGCCAATGTGTCGCGCAACGCTCAGGCCGTCGAATTGGATTTGAGCGAATTTTCCGGCCGTACGCCGGTTGAGCTTTCCGGCGAAGTCCCGTTTCCGAAAATCGGGCAACTCACCTATCTGCTCACGCTTCCGGCGTTTGGATTTTATTGGTTTTCGCTCAGCACAGGCACGGAGCAACCGTCCTGGAGTACGGCCACTTCTGAAAATGCCGCGGAATATTACACTTTCGTGCTGCGCGATGGCTTGCCGAATATCCTGTCCGGGAATTCCCTCAACGTCCTGCAAAAGGAAATCCTGCCCGGCTATATCGCGCAGCGGCGTTGGTTCCAAGGCAAGGGTGGCGGCATCCCGGCCGTGCGGGTGGCGGATTCGCTGGCGCTTTCTATCGACAAGGAGAGCGTATTTTGCGTGATCGAGGTCATGAGCGCGGGCGGGATCGACCAATATTCGCTTCCCCTCACGGTGGCATGGGAAGACGCGCCTTCAAACCCGTTTGAAAATTCTCTGGCGATAGCGCGCGTACGCCGCGGAGCCCGCATCGGTTTGCTGACCGATGGCTTTGCCACACCGAAATTTGCCCGCACGATCCTAAACGGGCTTGCACATGCCGCCGGCGGGCAACATCCCGCGGGCGAACTCATTTTCACCCCAGCGCCGGCCCTGACCGAAATTCCGGGCGACACGCCTATCGAATGGCCGGGCGCCGAGCAAAGCAATTCGACCCTGATTGTTGGCCGCATCGCGGTGATAAAGCTGTTCCGCCGCCTGGTCGAAGGCATTCACCCCGAAGCGGAGATGGTGCGCGTCCTGACGGAGCGCAATTTTACGGCGATCGCCTCTTTGATGGGCGATGTGGCCTATTCGCGACTCGATGGAACGCAGGTGACAATCGCCGTTGTCCAACGTTTTATCGTCAATCAGGGCGATGGCTTCCGCTGGTCTCTGGAGCGGCTTGGGCGATTGGTTGACGAACACGCCGTTGCCGACGATGACAGCGGAAATGATTTCGAGACGTATCGGAATTTCATTCACGTCGTTGGGCGCCGGCTGGGGCAAATGCATGCCATATTGGGGCAGCCGACGGACAATGCGGATTTCACGCCGGAGCTCGCAAACACCGCAACCCTGTCCACATGGCGAGAGGGTCTGCGCCGGCAATTGGACAAAGCCTTTTGGGCGATCGAGAGCCATTTGTCCGGCAAAACGGATGATGCCTCGAACACTCTCCGCCCCTGGCTCGGGCGCCGCGCCGAAATCCTAAGTCTTGCCGATGCGCGGCTTTCCGAAGCGGAAGGCATGATTTTGACCCGTATCCATGGCGATCTGCATTTGGGCCAAATCCTGCTCTCCGGCGGAGATATCGCGATTATCGATTTTGAAGGCGAGCCTCTCAAACCACTTGCCGAAAGGCGCGCCAAGAACAGCCCGCTGCGCGATGTCGCCGGGATGTTGCGGTCCTTCGATTACGTCGGAGGTGCGGTGGCACGCAACGATCGGCTGGCAAACACCGGTCAAGGTACGGGCCGGGCATCGGCTCTGCTGCAGGAATTCGGGACAACCGCACGGTCGGCGTTCCTGCATGGCTATTGCGAAGGGCGCGGCTCCCCGCTAGACGCGAAGGAGCAACGCATTCTCGATATTTTCGCTCTCGAAAAAGCGGCCTATGAAATCGTGTACGAAGCAAACAACCGTCCCGATTGGATCGATCTCCCGCTTGGCGGGTTCATCCGGCTCGCCGGTGCGTTGGTGGATACCTCATCATGACAAAACCGGAATTGTACTGGCCCGACGCTGAGGAAACCCGCGCCGCGGAAGCCCTTGCGGCCGGCATTCATCCGGATCCGTTTTCGTTTCTGGGCCCGCATCGAACCACGCGCGGGGCTGTGGTCCGCGCCTTTCTGCCGGGCGCAACGGGTGTGGAGATACGCGCGGGCGATTCGACCAGCGGGCTCGTGCCGGTGGGCAATACAGGCCTTTTTGTCGGGACGCTGAAAGCGGGACCGCTGCCTTCATCCTATCGTTTGCGCATCCGCTGGGGCGATGTGTTCCAGGAGACGGAGGACCCTTATGCCTTCGGTCCCATTCTGGGCGATCTCGATCTGCATCTTTTTTCCGAAGGCGCGCATTGGAATCTGGCCGAACGCCTTGGCGCGGCGGTTACGCACATCGAAGGCGTCGAGGGCGTGCGTTTTGCCGTATGGGCCCCCAATGCGCGCCGCGTCTCCGTGGTGGGCGATTTCAACAGCTGGGACGGCCGGCGGCATCTGATGCGGCTGCGCCATAGTGCCGGGGTCTGGGAAATGTTCATTCCCCGCTTGGCCGCCGGCGAACGCTACAAATATGAAATCATCGGGCCGGACGGGCGCCTGCTGCCATTGAAAGCCGACCCGCTGGCGCGGCTGACGGAGCGCCCGCCCGCCAATGGTTCCATCGTCGCGCAGCCATGGCGATTTCATTGGAGCGATGCCGATTGGATGGCGGCGCGCGGCAACGCCCAATCCTCGGCCGCTCCCATCGCCATCTATGAGGTGCATGCCGCATCCTGGTTGCGGCCGCCAGGCGATGCCGATGGCATATTGGATTGGCGGGCATTGGCGGAACGTCTCATTCCCTATGTCACCGGTTTGGGGTTCACCCATGTCGAATTGATGCCGATCATGGAGCATCCTTTCGGTGGTTCTTGGGGTTATCAGCCGCTTTCGCAATTCGCCCCCAGCGCGCGTTACGGGGCGCCGGAGGAATTCGCCCATTTCGTCGATGCGTGCCATCGCGCCGGCGTCGGAATTATCCTCGATTGGGTGCCGGCGCATTTTCCGTCCGACGCGCACGGACTGGCACAATTCGACGGCACCGCGCTCTATGAACACAGCGATCCCCGCGAGGGCGTGCACCGCGATTGGAACACGCTGATCTATAATCTCGGCCGGCGCGAGGTGCAGGGTTTCCTCATTGCCAGTGCGTTGTACTGGCTCGAGCATTTCCATGTGGATGGGCTTCGAGTCGATGCGGTGGCCTCCATGCTCTATCGCGATTATTCGCGCCAGCCGGGAGACTGGATACCGAACCGCTATGGCGGCCGCGAAAATCTGGAAGCCGTGGATTTCCTCCGCCGCTTGAACACCGTTGTCGGCGAACGCTGCCCCGGGGCGCTGACCATTGCCGAAGAATCCACCGCCTGGCCCGGCGTCTCCGCCCCGGTCTCCGATGGGGGGCTTGGATTTTCCTTCAAATGGAACATGGGCTGGATGCACGACACGCTGTCCTATATCGCGCGCGATCCCATCCACCGGTCTTGGCATCACAATGATTTCACCTTCGGTTTGATCTACGCATTTTCCGAACGGTTCATTCTTCCGCTTTCCCATGACGAGGTGGTGCACGGCAAACGCTCCCTTTATGGGCGCGTTCCGGGCGATGCATGGCAGAAGCTCGCCACGTTGCGCGCCTATTTCGGCTTCATGTGGACGCATCCGGGCAAGAAGCTGCTCTTTATGGGGGGCGAAATCGGACAGGGGCGGGAGTGGAGTCATGATGGCGAGATCGATTGGGACGCGCTGCGCGATCCCGGCCATGCCGGGTTGCAGCGGCTGGTCGGCGATCTGAACCGGCTCTATACAAATTCGCCGGCGCTTTATGCCTCGGATGCCAATCCCGAAGGCTTTCGTTGGCTGGTCGGGGACGACAGCGCCAACAGCGTGTTCGCTTACGAGCGCCGCGCGGCAGGCGCCAATCCGATCGTAATCGTTGTCAATATGACCCCCACGCCGCGGCATGATTACCGCATTGGCGTGTCACATGCGGGACAGTGGCGCGAAATTATCAATACGGATGCCGCCCTCTATGGCGGCAGCAATCTGGGCAATGCGGGACGCGTGGCGACGTCATGGGTATCGGCACATGGCCATGAACATTCGCTGAATTTGGTGTTGCCGCCACTGGCCACTGTCGTCCTGGCCTTCGAAGGTTAATCTATGCTGCGTTTTTCCGACCGCCTGGAAGCCGGCTCACCCTATCCGCTGGGCGCGACGTGGGACGGGCTTGGCGTGAATTTCGCAGTGTTCTCCGCTCATGCGACAGGCATCGACCTGTGCCTGTTCGATGCTCAACATCATCATGAATTGGCGCGGCTCGCTCTGCCGGAGCGCACCGATGAAATATGGCACGGATATCTCGCCGGCGCGGGACCGGGAACGGTGTACGGATTTCGCGCGCATGGACCCTATGAGCCGGAGAACGGCCATCGTTTCAATCCCAACAAATTGCTGCTCGATCCCTATGCCAAGGGGCTTACAGGCGCCATCCGCTGGAACGACACGCTGTTCGGGTACCGCACCCAATCCCCGCGCGCCGATTTGAGCTTCGACCGCCGGGACAGCGCGCCTGTCATGGTGAGAGGCGTGGTGGTGACGGACAATTTCGCCTGGGCCGATGACAAGCCTCCACGCACGGCCTGTAACGATACGGTGATTTACGAAGCCCATGTCAAAGGATTGAC
>DATARE010000303.1:0-7742 GCA_036264295.1 Micropepsaceae bacterium
CGTCCTGACGAGAACGCGCGGCACATCCGGCGGCGCGGCGCAGATTTCCACGCCCGGAGGTGCGGCTTCGGCCGCCGCGGCGGGCGCGGAAGCTGCCGGTGCAGCGGATTCGCACACGCCATTCGCGTTCAGCGTGCTGCCGCCTGGACAGCTCAGCGCCTTAACGATTTCGTCCGGCGTGAGTTGAGGCGCAGGTTGGGCAAAACCCGTGCTTGCCGCCGCCAAAGCGAAGCACCCGGCGGAGACCGCAATCAGGAACCGCATCTTTGTTCCCCCAAAATGATAGGTTTTCTATAGGCCCTTTGAGCCTGACCCGGCAAGTTACACTTTGGCGGCAAGCTTAATACCGCGGATTGCTTGACGTGTGTGGCGAGGGGCGCGCGCGAGCGTCGTCAGACCATCCCGAGATTTTTCCAGATGGGCACGACATGGGCGATCTTCGCGGCGTAATCGCGCTCGACGGCGGTTAACGCCTCCGTCTCGTCCTCATAGGACTTTCCGTCGATGATGGGATGCCCCCCTTCCTCGCGGCAGCGCCGGACAAAACGCCGCGCAAATTGCTGCGGATCCGGTTTTTCGCCGCGGCGAAGCGCAAGATAGAGGTCGAAGAGCGCCGCCGGCATCGGCATGCCGAGACCGACCGAAGCCGCCGCGATTGTGGCCGTCTGAGTCAGCGCGACTTCCCCTTCGGCTTCGATCAGGTGATTCAGCCGGTCACAGCCCGCTGTGGCGTCGGCCTGTGGCTCCGTATACGGCGCAGCAATGCCGGTCCCGACCAGAACGCCCACAACTTCCAGACTTTTGCGCTTGTAGCTCGCGGGCACACCGGGCAGCGAAACCAGCTCGGAAACCTTATGGGGCCCGCGCTCCAGCGCGTCCATGAACGGGCCGTACGCTTCCGCGCTGGGGCGCCATACCGTTTCCTCTGGCCCGGCGATTTCGATGCGCTTGGGGATGGGGCGGATCAACGCGAGCCGAAGCGAGGAGAGCATCGCATCGCGCCGGTCTTCCATGGTGCGCCTGGCGCCGCGCACATAGACGTCCTGGTGAAACCAGTGATCGAGACAGAAATCCTTGAGCGTCTCGCGCAATTCCGGCGAGGGGATTTCATCGAGCAACGCCCGGTGGGATTCCGAAAGCGTGAGATTGGAAAAATTCCGCAGCAGGTCGGTCGTGCCGATATAGGCCAGCTTGGCGCCGGCGAAAGCGCGGGCAACATCGGCGTGATAGGCGGGCTGCCAATGCTCGTTCAAATATTCGTGGGCCAGATAGGTGAGATTGCGGCGATGCGTGCTCTCGGTCAGCCGCTTCACGGCCTTGTCGAACTCGGGCGGAATGATTTTCGCCTCCGCCAACCGCGCCAGCATCGTGATCGCGCTATCGATAGAATGGTCGCTGCGCAATGCGGACGTTCCGGCGAGCTCCCGCAACAATCGCTGGATCGGGCCCATGAAATTCCAGGCCGGCATGCCGTTATAGCTGACAAAGACCAGACCGCCCGGCTTCAGATGCCGGTCCATGAATTGCACGATGGCGTTTTGCAACTCCGGCGAGACCCAGGTCCACACGCCATGCATGGTGATGAAATCGAACATCGGCAGATCGTCGCCGCCTGTGCCGGCAAGATCGCTGAAGCTCCTTTCGTGCCAATGGGTGTTCGAAAGCTGTGCTGCGCGCGCCCGCGAGCGGGCGTGGGCGATATGGGCCGGATTGAAGTCGACGGCATGGAATGTCGCATTCGGGTTTGCCGCCGCGAGCATCAGCGTCGTCATGCCCTTGCCGCAGCCGAGCTCGCAATAGCTGAAGCCGTCCGCGACATCGGGGGGCTCATAGCCGTTTATGATGGCGGTGAGCGTCAGAAGCTGCGGCGTCTGGGCCGGATAAAAGGCCTCGGTGTATTCGACGTCGGTAACGTATCCACTTCCCCAATCCGGCATGCCCACCCCTGACTCTTCTGGAAAACGGCTGCACTAATGCATTATAGAGTCCGTGGGGCAATCCGGCAGCACAATGGAGCCATTGACGTTCCGCAATGCGTGGATCGTTTCCGTGACATGCGCGCGGCGGCGTTCTCCTCTATGGGCGAGCCTTGCCATCGCCGCTGTGGCGCTGTTGTGCGGCTTGATCGCCGCGCCCGCGCTGCACCGGCTGTGGTCCAATCTTTACCTTCCCGATACTCCGCCGGCGGGGATGTCCCGGCTTCTGCTCGATGCCGGCATATTTCTGCCGCTCTATGCCTGCGCGTTTGGCATGCAAATGTGGGAGGGATGGGCGCCCCGCAAAGCGGAATATGCCGGTTGGGAAGGGCTGGGGCTCGGAGTGGGGATCGGGGCCTTTGCCTTTCTTGCGGCAGTCCTTGCGGCCGCGGTGTCCGGCGTGATCCAGCAAGGAGCAGGCACGCAGACGATTGGCCTGGGCCTCATGCTTGCCACCGCGCTCACCTGTTTTCAGGCGTTCGGCGAGGAAATCTTTTTCCGTGGCTGGCTGCAGCCGGTTCTGGGCAGCAAACTCGGCGTTAAGGCGGCGCTTCTGCTGACCGCGGTGCTGTTTGCGGGAGCGCATCTGCTCACCCAGCCTTTCGGCATCGTTGCGGTCGTCAACATTTTCGCGGGCGGTCTTCTGTTCGGGCTGCTCGCTTTGCGCACCGGCGGCCTCGCGGCGCCTTTTGGGGCGCACGTCGTATGGAATTGGCTCGAGCAATCGGTGATGGGGCTTGTGCCCAATCCCGGCACCGACAGTTTGGGCTCGTTCTTCGATTTCGATCTCGTGGGCTCGCCGCTTTTGAGCGGCGGGGCGGATGGCCTGGACGGTTCTTTGCTGGTCACGTTCGTGCTGGCGCTCGCGATTGCCGGTGCGGCGTTGATCGGACCTGCCGTCGCGGCCGGCGAGGCGGCGCCACAACCAGCTCAGGCGCGCGCGCGCGCGCGCCGCAAATAGATGGGTGGCTAACGGCTATTGGCTGACCACGTGATACCAGGCGATCTGCGTCACCCAATGCTGGGCCATGGCCTGGTTCACAAAGCGCCCTGACCAATCCGCAGGCACTGGCGCGGAATCCTTCGCATTGGGATCGAAGCCCAATGAAAACGGCCCCATGCCTTTGACGAGCACGAGCCCGATCAAGCCCTGTGCAGAGCGTGCCGCCGTCGTTTCATCGACGCAGAACGACAAAGTGTAGATATTGCCGCCGAGATTGGGCGCGAAGTCATGGCTCTGCGCCCGGGCGGCTTCAAAATCCTTGCGGTCGGCAATGAGCTGCTGCATCTGCCCATTCGGCTCCAGACCCAGCAGCGTGAAATCGGTGCTCGGCTCTTCCAACCGCAGATTGACCGTCACGCGCGCCCGCTTGAGCGGCTCCTGGCCGCAAAACCGCGGATCGTTTCCGAGCCGGAATTGTCTTTGCTGGGCCACCAGCGATGGACCGGCGGGCGTTGCCGCCTCGCGCATCCGCCGAAACGCGTTCAAGGGGCCGCAGGCTTCCCTTTGCACGGTCGAAACCTCGGTCGTATCGAACGAAACCGGAAATCCCGCCGCCTGTTGCGCCGTCGCCGCCGCCCGCGCGACATTGCCCGCAACGCCTGAAATCTTGGCGCGCACTTCGCCATTGGGCCGCGCGACGGAATCGAGATTGAGCCAGCTGCAATCGGTCGCGGCAATGGTCGTGCCGATGCGCTGACGAATCTCGTCATCGCCCGGCCCGCGCAGAAAGAATTCATAGACGGCGCCGAATGCGATCAAGAGCACGATGCTCGCCGCGGCCAGCATCATGGGCAGGCGCGATTGCTTGGGAGCGGTGGGCGCAATCTTGTCCAGACCCGCGAGCACATCGGGCATGGATTGCAGCCGTTTGGTGGGATCGGGCGCCAGCATCTGCGCCAGCAGCGCGCGCAGCTCTTTGGGAACGCCCGACAGATCGGGCACTTTCTTCCGGCGCTCGATGGCTTCGGCCAAACTCGTCCCCATGCCGGGGGATTTTCCGATTGCCGCCGCCAGAACGACGAGGCCCAGACTGTAGACATCGGTCCAGGGACCGACACCGGAGGATTCCGGTCCTGCGCCCTCGTTGAACTGCTCCGGCGCGCAATAACCGAGATTGCCTTTGAAGCCACCGAAGATGGTGGCTTCCCCCGCGGCAAGATCCTTGGCGATGCCGAAATCGATGATCTTCGCGCGGTCGAGTTCGCCGCCCGGAAGGAGAATGTTCTTTGGCGACAGGTCGCGATGGATGAGACGCGATTGATGCGCCACCGCCAGCGCCGAGGCGACCAGCCGCATGAAGCCCACAAGCTGGTGCAAATCGGGCTTCAGCGTGCTTAGCGTCTCCGCCAAAGGCGGCCCGTCGATATATTCCATGACTATGAAGATTTCGCGCAACTGCGGTTCTTCGGCGCAGACGCGATATTGCACCAGGGCGGGATGCGCCTTCGACAGCCGGACGAAGTTGCGGGCTTCCGAAAGGAAAAGCTCCTTCACTTTCGGGTCGGCGGTGAGACGCGGCAGCAGAAACTTGATCGCGACCCGGTCACCGGTGTTGGTCTCGATGCCCTCGTAGACTTCGCCCATCCCGCCTTCGGCGATCAGCCGGCGGACTTTCCAGATATTGTTGAGGACAAAGCCGATCTTGCTGCGCTCTTCGCCCGGTGCCGCGCTCGCGCCGCCGCCGGAGATCTGCGTCCGGTCCAGGTCATCCGGAATGGTGTTCAACCGCGTGGAATCGGGGTCCTGGCCCAGACGCGTACGCTCATCCCCGAAATGGGAGTTGCCGGCGGCCTTGTCCCCCGACAGCGAGATGCGAGTCGCCTCGCCATCCGCGCCGGAAAACGGGCCTCCGTCCTTTTCGTCCGTCATGATGTCTTACCCGCTCGACGGTTCTACTCATACCGGCACGGCCGCGCCCTGTCAGCCTCAGATGTTTTCGACCCGAAAAACCGCGTCGCTGGCATCGGCCTGGCGCCGGCCGGTCGGCAGCCAGCTGTTCCAACCCAGGCGAGGGCCCGTCTCCTTATCGGACGACAAGCGCAAAGGCGGGATTTCTTCCGCCTTCAACGTCAACTGAACATCGAAACTCAGCGCCGGCCCGACATAGCTGCGCACCAGCGCGCCCAGCTCCGCCATGCGTGCGCCCGACGGCATGAACCCGGAGAATTCGCGATAATCGAGCGGCCCTAGCTTTACGCGAAACGCGCCCTGGACATCCCACACCCTGGCGCCTGCCACCGCGTTGACGCCAAGCTGTGCATAGCGGCCGGGATTTGTCCGCCCGCTGCCCAGCACGGTCTGCTCGCTTTCCGGCAATTCCACCCAGCGTCCCTGGAATTGCGCGACCGTCACCGGCTGCTCGAAATAATCGCCCAGGATTTGGCTCAAACCCAATGCGGTCGGCCGCGCATGGGAAAAATGCCCGCCATAGAAAAGCAGCGTCGCATCGGCCACCGCCTGCCGCCGCCGCAGGCTCGGATCGCCCATGCCCACCAGCGCGTACAGCGCACGCGTGATGCCGTCCTGGGTTTCATAGCCGGCCCGTTCGAAGCCCAGCGGCAAGCGGTATTTCTCCATCGCGCGCGCGAACAGCGACAGCGCGCGATGGTTGAAGACGTCGAGAAAATCCCGGAGCGCGGTGTTCTTCTGGCGCAACTCCGACATGACGAATTGGGAATAGAATTCCGGCAGAACGCCGCTCGGCCCGTTCAGGCCCATGAGCGTGACGCTGAGTTCGGGACGGGTGTCGTCGCCTTCCAAGGCTGCGATTTCGGTTGCCGGGAAGGTCCGCTCCACGGCGCTGCGCAGGAACAGGCTTTCCTGGCGCGGATCGTGATCGAGCCCCACACGCGCCGGCGCAGAAATCCGTCCGTCGCGCGCCCGCATTGCGGCCATGCGTTCAATCACGCGCACGGCCTGCAGAAACGCGAACGCCTGGGGCGATGCCCGCAGCCGCTCGATCAGAGAAGCGGTTGGTCGCCTGCCCGCGCCGGCCATTTCCGATACACTCCTGAGCGTCCCTTCAGTGTCGCGGTCAACCGCGTAAAGGCATTGATGGACGCGTAATGGGCGATGAAACGCTCCAACACGGCAGCGAGCACAAAGATGCCTGCCCCCGATTGGCGCCTGTCGTCGAATTCGATGGTGACCTCCAGACCTCGGCACAGCGCGCCCATGGCCGCATCCGGCGGGCGCGCCACGCCGCGGGTGGTCCGCACACTGAGCACGCTGTCGATCAAGGCGCGGGTTTCCGGCGCGTCGCGAAAATCATAGAGCCGCAGCATTTCGCGCAACGCCTCGGCGCCATGTTCGCTGTCGGCCAGCGACAAATGGTTCAGCGTCAGATGCGAGACCAGCCGCCAGGTTCCTTCGTTGCGGCTCGGCAAACGCAAAGTCGGCGTGGGCGCCGTGATGCAATGCAGCCGGTCGATTGCGGGCGAATCTTGAACGAGCTTGAGATAAGGGTGGCCGCCGCCGAATGGCAGCTTGCCCGGCAGGTTGCGGTTGAAGCAGGTGGTTTCGACCGATGCCACCCATTCGGCCGGTATGGACGGGTCCGAATCCAGATCCACGAAGGTGAGGTAGGTCTCCGACGCGGAATCGCGGCCACCGGCCGGACGCTGCGCGGTGTGCCAGAAACGCGTCCGCCCCCTTGTCGTGCCGGCATGCTTCAAGCCGAAGAACGGTTCGAACTTTGCCGTTTCGCCGGTCTGCGATGTCGCGGTGACGTCATCCACCGAATAGATTTCGAGCGCGTCGGTCCTGCGGCTGTCCGGAACGATATGATATTCGGCGTTGGTCTCGTCGAGCCGGATCGGTTCGGCGCGCTGAGCGAACAAATTGACCGCCGGCACGCAGCCCAGCGCAAAGGAATCCGCCGAAAGATTGCGCTCCAGCTCCTGAAGCGTGTTGTTGAGGTAAAGGAAAATATCGAGCTTGCGCCCGGCGCCCATCAGCATTTTGCTGGAAAGGTTCTCGATTTCGAAGAACAGGAATTTTTCCGGGAACGCGAAGAATTCCGTCAGCAGCCGATAGCCGAGCGGAGAACGCGGCGGGTAGGGCAGGATGCCTTCTTCGGGCGCAAAACCGACAGGCCGCAGCGATGCCGTATCCAGGATCACCGGGTTGGGGTCCGATGTCGAATCCGCAAGCGCAATCGAAACGGTGTGATTGAAGATCAGCTCGTAAAGCTGAAACACCTCCGCTGCCGTCCCGCGCAAGAACACGCGCAGCGATTCCGGCGCGAGCGTCGAGAAGCTCATCCCTTCGGCCATGCAGCGCAGCGACAATTTCAGCACCGCGACCGAACCCGGCGCATTGGGATTCTTCGGCGCCTGAAGCGGACGCCCCGTCAGCGAAGCTTGTTCGATTTCAATCGGCCACAGCGTCTGATCCTGGGTGGTGCGGAAGCGGCTGGTTTCGCCCCCCACCGGCTCGGTTTCGAATTCCGTCCCCGCAGGGACTTGGAAGCCACCCTCCAGGTCCGCAGCGGGACGGAATTGGACGATGGTCATCGATGGAATGGGGCGCAGATAATGGGGAAACAATTGCCCCAGCAGCGCATCGGTGAGTTCGGGAAATTCGTCGTCCAGCTTGCGGCGGATGCGCGCATTCAGGAAGGCGACCCCTTCCAGAAGGCGCGAGACATGCGGGTCTTCCACCGCATCGCCCGTTAGCCGCAGGCGTCCGGCGATCTTGGGATGCGCCTCGGCGAATTCCGCCCCGAGCCGCCGCAGATAGGCGAGTTCGCGATTGTAATAGGA
>DATARE010000323.1:0-6889 GCA_036264295.1 Micropepsaceae bacterium
TGGAGGGCCAGGAAGCTGAAGGCCGACAAGCCGGCGCTGGACGCTTGGTGGAAGCAGATCGCGCAATGGCGCGGCAAGAACTCGCTCGCCTACCGGAATTCCGACACGCTGATCAAGCCGCAATACGCCATCGACCGGCTGTATGAACTGACGCGCGGGCGCGAGGTCTATGTCACCACCGAGGTCGGCCAGCACCAGATGTGGGCGGCGCAGCGCTTCAGGTTCGAGGAGCCGAACCGCTGGATGACGTCGGGCGGGCTCGGCACGATGGGCTACGGCCTGCCCGCTGCGGTCGGCGTGCAGGTGGCGCATCCCGACGCGCTCGTCATTGACATTGCCGGCGAGGCCAGCGTGCAGATGACCATGCAGGAAATGTCGACCGCCGTGCAGTACGATCTGCCGATCAAGATCTTCATCCTGAACAATGAATATATGGGCATGGTGCGCCAGTGGCAGGAATTGCTGCATGGCGGGCGCTATTCGCATTCCTATTCGGAAGCGCTGCCCGATTTCGTGAAGCTGGCGGAGGCCTATGGTGCGGTGGGTTTGCGGGCGGAAACCCCCGGCGAGCTGGATGCAAAGATTCAGGAGATGATCGCGGTCCGCCGGCCGGTGCTGTTCGATGTGCGTGTCGATCCGAAGGAGAATTGCTATCCGATGATTCCGTCGGGGGCGGCGCACGACCAGATGATCCTTTCGGACGCCGAGGATGAACCCACGGTCACCGAAGAAGGCAAGATGATGGTGTGATCATGCGCCCCCTTCGGCTCGCTTTGTTCGCCACCTCCCCCGCGCGCGGGGGAGGAAATCCAAACATCGCTCGTTCTTTTCTTCCCCCGTTTACGGGGGAAGTCCGGCCGCAGGCCGGGATGGGGGCGCGATGATTGATTCGCGGGATTTTGCGCGGGACTGGGTGGAGGCGTGGAATTCGCACGATCTCACGCGAATTTTGGCGCATTACGACGATGACGTCGTTCTGGTCTCGCCGCGCGCGAAAAGCATTATCGGTGCGGCAGACGGCGCGGTGCGCGGCAAAGCGGCGTTGCGCGATTATTTTGCGACCGCGCTGAAGCGTATGCCCGACCTCACCTTCAGTCTCGATCGCGTGTATTCCGGCGTGAAGAGCGTCGTCGTCGAATACCACACCAAAGATGGCCGCCATGGGGCGGAATTCATGGATTTCGGAACCAGCGGCCACGTTACCCGTGTTGTCGCGCATTATGCGGGTTGATGAGCATGCAAACCGATACGCGAATCGAATCCCACACCATCGTCGTGACTGTCGATAACGAGCCCGGCGTGCTGGCCCGCGTCATCGGGCTGTTTGCCGGGCGCGGCTACAACATCGAAAGCCTGACGGTCGCCGAAACTGACAAGGCGGCGCACACCTCGCGCCTGACGGCGGTGACGTCGGGCACGCCCGCGGTCATCGAGCAGATCAAGGCGCAATTGGGCCGGCTGGTGCCGGTGCACCGCGTTGTGGACGTGACCATCGAGAAAGCGGCCATCGAGCGCGAAATGGCGCTGGTGAAAGTGGCGGGCACGGGCGAGAAGCGCGTCGAAGCCATGCGCGTTTCGCAAGTCTTCCGGGCCAAGGCGCTGGATACGACACATTCGAGCTTCGTGTTCGAAATCACCGGCGTGCCCTCGAAGATCGATGCCTATGTCGAATTGATGCGGCCGCTGGGGCTGGTCGAAGTCAGCCGCACTGGTGTTGCCGCCATCTCCCGCGGCCCCGAAGCGATGTAGCTTTCCCCTCTCCCCTTGAGGGAGAGGGCGGTTCGCCTTGCGCGAAGCGCTTAGACGAACCGGGTGAGGGGTGAGTTCCTCCCCCCGCCCGAACCGTTCCGCTACGCTCGAACGGTTCGACCTCCCCGCGTTGGGGGAGGTAAAGTAAGCGCGATCGGCGAAGGGGAACGGACGTGCGCACGCAAATTGCCATCATCGGTGCGGGGCCGGCGGGGCTGTTGCTGTCGCAGCTTTTGCATCTGGCCGGCATCGACAGCATCGTGGTGGAACGCCGCTCCAAAGCCTATGTCGAAGCGCGCATCCGCGCAGGTATGCTGGAGCCGGGAACGGTGGCGCTGCTGAAACGCGCCGATGTCGCGGAGCGGATGAACCGCGAGGCCCTCATTCATGACGGTTTTCGTATCGCCTTTGACGGCCGCTACACGCGCATCGATCTGAAAGCGCTCGCCGGCACCCCCGTCACCGTCTATGGCCAGACCGAGATCACCCAGGATCTGGTTGCCGCGCGCCTCGCATCAGGCGGTAAGATCGTCTTCGAGGCTGCGGATGTGGCTTTGGAAGATTTTGGCCGCTCCCAACCCCGGCTCCGCTACACCAAGGACGGCGCCGCCCAGGAAATCGTCTGCGATTTTCTTGCCGGCTGCGATGGCTCGCATGGGATCAGCCGGAGCAGCGTGCCCGCGGAAGCGCTGACGCTTTACGAGCGTAGCCTGCCGTTCGGCTGGCTCGGCGTCCTTTCCGACACGCGTCCGGTGGATGAGGAGCTGATCTATGCGCGCCACCAGCGCGGCTTTGCCTTGTGCAGCATGCGCTCGCCCAGCCGAAGCCGCTATTACGTGCAGGTGCTCCTCACCGACTCCATAGACGCCTGGGCGGATGCGCGGTTCTGGGACGAGCTTCGCGCCCGCCTGCCGGCTGACGCGGCGGAACGGCTGGTCACGGGGCCATCCCTGGAGAAAAGCATCGCACCGTTGCGCAGCTTCGTGGCCGAGCCGATGCAGTTCGGGCGGCTTTTCCTCGCTGGTGATGCCGCCCATATCGTGCCGCCGACGGGCGCAAAGGGCCTGAACCTCGCCGCCGCCGATGCCGCCACGCTGGCCGATGCGCTGATCGCCCATTACAGAGACCGCGAAAGCGTCGGGCTCGACACCTATTCCCAGACCTGCCTGGCGCGGGCGTGGCGGGCGGTGCGGTTTTCCTGGTGGTTCACGGGAATGACCCATCGCCTCGGTGACGATCCCTTCGCCGCCAAATTGCAGACCGCCGAACTTGAGTATCTTGCGTCGTCTCGCAGCGCGCGCGCTGTCGTGGCGGAAAACTATGTGGGGCAGTTTTCCGCGGCCCAGGGCCCTCAGCCGGCCTCGGAGCGGGGTCGAACTTGACCCGGCGAGTGAGAGGGGCTTTACAGCGGCGCGGAAAGACACAGGACCGAGGCCCGCCTGCGCGGGCATGCCAAGAGGGGTAGCGGGAACATGCGCGTTTATTACGACCGGGATGCCGATCTCAATCTCATCAAGACCAAGCGTGTCGCGATCATCGGCTTCGGCAGCCAAGGTCACGCCCATGCCCTGAACATGCGGGATTCGGGGGTAAAGGATGTTGCCGTCGCTTCCCGGCCCGGCGCCTCGGCCAAAAAGGCGGAAGCCGCCGGTTTCAAGGTCATGAGCGTCGCGGACGCCGCGAAATGGGCCGATGTGATGATGTGCGTGGTGCCCGACGAGCTGCAGGCCGACCTTTACAAGAATGAGATCGAACCTCACCTCAAAGAGGGTGCGGCCCTGATGTTCGCCCACGGCTTCAACATCCATTTCCGCCTGATCGAAGCCCGCCCCGATCTGGACGTGATCATGGTCGCGCCCAAGGGGCCCGGCCACACGGTTCGCGCGGAATATCAACGCGGCGGCGGGGTCCCCTGCCTGATCGCGGTCCATAAGGACGCTTCCGGCAACGCCCACGATCTGGGCCTCGCCTATGCTTCGGCCATTGGCGGGGGCCGGGCGGGTATTATCGAGACCACCTTCCGCGAGGAATGCGAAACCGACCTGTTTGGCGAGCAATCCGTCCTCTGCGGCGGCATCGTGGAGCTGATCCGGGCTGGGTTCGAGACCTTGACCGAGGCCGGTTACGCCCCGGAGATGGCCTATTTCGAATGCCTGCACGAAGTGAAGCTGATCGTGGACCTGATCTATGAGGGCGGCATCGCCAATATGAACTATTCGGTCTCCAACACGGCCGAATATGGGGAATATGTGTCCGGCCCCCGCGTCATTACGAAAGAAACCAAGGCCGAGATGAAGCGCATCCTGACGGATATCCAATCCGGCCGTTTCGCCCGGGACTGGGTCTTGGAGAATAAGGCCGGTCAACCTTCCTTCAAGGCCATGCGGGCGCTATCCGCGTCCCACCCCATCGAGGAAGTGGGCGAGAGGCTGCGCGGCATGATGCCCTGGATCGCCAAAAACCGGCTGGTGGACAAGTCACGAAACTGAAGCAGTTTGATTAGACCGATTTGGGGATACCGGTCCTTCCGTGAACGGAAGGATTGATCTCCGGCGGGACTTGGGCGCGGCTGGCAGAGCCCAAGTTCGGGGATAGCTGCGCCGGTGAACATCCGGCGCCGCCCCTCTCACGAGGCGTGAAAAGCGTTCCAGATTTCGCCGGTTCTTTCCTTGCGCGAATCGGAACAAAACGGCATAAATGCCTGTGGATAGGTACAAAACCGCTCGTATTTACGGGCGGTTATGATTATTCGTGAATATTCACGATCTGATCCGTTTGGGATTGTTTTTCGATGGCGAAGGCAACGCAACGCGAAGAGATGGGGAGCCGTTCGGCTCGCCGTTCGCGCGCGCCTTCACTGCTGCAGAATCGTCCCTGCGTTTCGCTTTGCGGCGGGATTCTTCTCCTTAGCTGCCCCTAGGCGCCGGCGGTCCCGAATCGGGACGGGCGTTTGGGGGATCATCAGCTTACGGACAAAGAACCAACCGCTTCAAGCGAACGAAAAGGATTTCGGATATGGCAACGAATATGGCGCAAGAGGATAAAACGCACACGGACAAAATGGACCGTGTACGGATATTCGACACCACATTGCGCGACGGCGAGCAATCGCCGGGTGCGGCGATGACGCATGAGGAAAAGCTGGAGGTCGCCGCGCTCCTCGATGAGATGGGCGTCGACATCATCGAGGCAGGCTTTCCCATTGCTTCGAATGGCGACTTCGAGGCGGTCAGCGCCATCGCCACGCAGGTGAAGAACGCAACGGTTTGCGGCCTCGCCCGCGCCGGCGTCAAGGATATCGACCGTGCCGGGGAAGCGCTGCGTCATGCCAAGCGCGGGCGCATCCACACCTTCATCTCCACGAGCCCGGTGCATATGAAGCATAAGCTGCAGATGGAGCCGTCGGCGGTTCTGGAGGCGGTCACCGCCTCGGTGGCGCGTGCCCGCAACTGGACGGACGACGTGCAGTGGAGTGCCGAGGACGCCACCCGCACCGAACATGATTTTCTCTGCCGCGCGATCGAACTTGCCATCAAAGCCGGTGCCACCACCATCAATATTCCCGATACGGTGGGCTATGCGACGCCCCAGGAATATTTCGCGCTGATGTCCATGCTGGTGACGCGCGTGCCGGGCGCGGACAGAGTGGTTTTCTCTACCCATTGTCACAATGATCTGGGCTTGGCGGTGGCAAACTCCCTGGCGGGTGTTCTGGCCGGCGCACGCCAGGTCGAATGCACCGTCAATGGAATCGGCGAGCGGGCGGGCAATGCCGCGCTCGAGGAAATCGTCATGGCGCTAAAGGTGCGCAAGGACGTGATGCCGTATGGCACCGGCGTGAAGACTGAAATGATCGCGCGCGCGTCCAAGCTGGTGTCGAATGTCACCGCTTTTCCTGTGCAATACAACAAAGCCATCGTGGGAAAGAATGCATTTGCCCATGAATCAGGTATTCATCAGGACGGAATGCTGAAGAATGCCCAAACCTACGAGATCATCACGCCGGCCGAAGTGGGCGTGACCGGAACTGCGCTGGTGCTGGGCAAGCTTTCGGGCCGTCACGCCTTTCGCGACAAGCTGAAGGCACTGGGCTATGAGCTCGGCGACAATGCGCTGCAGGATGCCTTCCGGCGGTTCAAGGATCTGGCCGACAAGAAGAAGCACATTTTCGATGAGGATATTGTCGCGCTCGTCGACGATTCCGTGCTGCGGGGCCATGACCCGATCCAGGTCCATGGACTGCGAATTACGGCCGGTAAAGATGTGAAATCCACCGCCGAGCTTTCGCTGGTGGTGGATGGTGAGGTGCGTTCGGGTGTCGCGACTGGCGATGGCCCGGTGGATGCCACATTTGCCGCCATCAAGCAGCTCTATCCCCACACCGCCTCGTTGCAGCTGTTCCAAGTGAGCGCCGTGACCGAAGGCACCGATGCCCAGGCCAAGGTCAGCGTGCGTCTTGAAGAAGACGGCCGCACCGTGACTGGCCGCGGCGCGGATACCGACACCATGGTGGCAGCGGCTTATGCCTATGTGAACGCTCTTAATAAACTATTAGTCAAACGCATGAAAACTGCGCCCGAAGCCTTGACGGTCGCACGGTAAGGGAAAAGCCCCGCGCGAATCCGCGGGGCTGCTCCTTGGAATAATATCTGGACCCCCGTTTTTGGGGGAGTAACGGATCGCAATGTTCGGAAGTTTGTTGGGAATGTTGTCCAGCGATATGGCAATCGATCTCGGGACAGCGAATACGCTTGTTTATGTGAAGGGTCGCGGGATCGTGCTCAATGAGCCATCGGTTGTCGCGATAGTCTCCAAGGGCGGCAAGAAGCAGGTGCTGGCGGTCGGCAACGACGCCAAGCAGATGCTCGGCCGCACACCCGGCAACATCGAAGCGATCCGGCCGATGCGCGATGGCGTGATCGCCGATTTCGAAGTTGCGGAGGAGATGATCAAACACTTCATTCGCAAAGTTCATAACCGCCGCTCCTTCGCCAATCCGATGATCATTGTCTGCGTGCCGTCGGGATCGACCGCGGTCGAGCGGCGCGCGATTCAGGAATCGGCACTCTCTGCCGGTGCGCGTCGCGTCTTCCTGATCGAGGAGCCGATGGCGGCAGCCATTGGCGCTGGCCTGCCGGTG
>DATARE010000337.1:0-10455 GCA_036264295.1 Micropepsaceae bacterium
CATATAGGTCGCCATGGCTTCTCCGGCGAAAGGCAGCGCAATCAGCAGCACGAGGAAGATCGCGAGAATCTTCGGCACGAAGACCAGTGTCGCTTCCTGGATCTGGGTCAGGGCCTGCAACAATCCGATCACCACGCCGACCACCAGCGCGGTGATCATGGTGGGCGCGGCAAGCTCGATCAGCAGATAGATCGACTCCCGCGCAAAATCCAACGTATCGGCAGCGGTCATTGCGAGGTCCTTAAATCGGCATCTTCATGATGTCTTGATAGGCGGAGATCACGCGGTCGCGGATCGCCACCACCGTCTCCAATGTCAGTTCGGCGGCGGTCACCGCGTTCACCACCTGAACCACGTCACCCTTGCCGGTGGCGCCTTGCATGGCTGCGGCCTCGCCCGTGCGCATCGTGCCGGCGGCTTCCTTTACGGCCGAAGCCAGCGCATCGGAGAAGCTGCCATTGGCGCCCTGGATGGATGCGGTTTGCGCCGCACTTTCGGCGGCCCCGGCGCTCGCGACTTTGGCGGCGGCCTGATAGGCGGCATTGGCGGCAACGAAGCTTACGGCCATGGCTCAAATCCTCAGCGGCGCAAAAGATCGATGGTGCGCGTCAGCATGGCGCGGGTACCGTCCATCACTTGCAGATTGGCTTCATAGGTGCGCTGCGCGTCGCGCATATCCATCATTTCGACCAGCGCATTCACGTTGGGGAGATGGGTGTAACCCTGCTTGTCGGCGGCCGGATTGCCCGGATCGTATTGCAGACGGAAATCGGAAGCATCGGGAACCGGATCACCAAGCTTGACGACATTCGCGTTCAACTCGCGGTCGAATTCCGATGTCATCGTGGCGATGCGGCGGCGATAGGGTTCGCCATTGGCGGAATGGGAAACCGAATCGGCATTGGCGAGGTTCTCGGCGATGACGCGCATGCGCCCCGATTGCGCGCGCAATCCCGCTGCGGCGATATAAAGCGATGTGGAAAAATCCATGATTTAATCCTCAGCCTGATTTCGAACCCAATGCGGTGCGGAACATGTTGACCGCCTTCTGATAGAGATTGGTCGCGGTCTGATATTGAATCTGCGTGTCGGAGAGCTTGATCATTTCCTGCTCGATGGAGACGACATTGCCGCCTGGCGTGCCGCCTTCGCCTTCGGCATCCTGTTCTTCGAAATTGCCGCCCGATTGCGGATGGATGTCGATATGGCGGCTATTGGTCACAGTCAGCCCGGTGCCGGTGTTCTGGCCCGCCATCATGCTTTCGAAATCCATCGGCTTGATGTCGCGGGCGGTGTAGTTGGGCGTGTCGGCATTGGCCACGTTTTGCGCCAGCACCGATTGGCGCGTGGAAAGCCACGACATCCGCTGTGACAACACCGAGAAGAGGGGAACGCCGTTGAGGTCCATGGGCCTGCTCCGTTCGCTAAAATTTTCGCGACACTGGAGCATCGGCGTTGATGCTTAATCGCAGCTTAATTCCGAGCCCTAGCAGTGAGAAAATTTTGCCTAGCGCGTTTACGCGGGATTAAGCATGCCGGACCAAGGATGCCCGCGCTTGGCGAAGACGGGTAGGCGAATTTTGCCGCCCGAAGGCAACGCCGGGCACGAGGTCCCTGCTTCATGGATATGACGGACGCCTTTCGCTATTTCGGCGCGCTTGCGCTGGTGCTGGCCCTCGTGGGCAGTGCCGGGCTTGTCATCCGGCGCTATGGCTTGCCCGGCATTGCCGGAGGCACCGGACGCCGGCTCGCGGTCGTCGAGACGCTGATGCTGGGCAAAAGCCATCGCCTTTTCATCGTCCGCTGCGACGGCACCGAACATGTGCTCGTGACCGCGCCGCAAGGCGCCAGCGTCATTCAAACCCTCTCGGCCAAGCGGACGGATATCTCGGTATGAACGCCAAGCGCATTTCCATATGGCTGATCAAAGGGGCCGCGCTTTCGGCGGCGTTGCTGCTCCCTTCCGTTGCATACGCTGCACAGGCAGCTGCGGCAGCAGGGGCTGCGGGGCAGGGTCTGACGCTCGATTTGGCCGGCGGTGGCGCGATGAGCGAACGCCTGATGCAAATCGTTGGGCTCGTCACCATTCTTTCGCTCGCGCCGTCCATTCTCATCATGATGACCTGCTTTACGCGCATCGTGGTGGTGCTGTCCCTGTTGCGCACCGCCATCGGTATTCAGCAGAGTCCGCCGAACAGTGTGATCGTGAGCTTGGCGCTATTTCTGACCTTCTTCGTGATGGCGCCGACCTTCACCGACATCTATACGAATGCGATGCAGCCGCTGGCGGCACAGCAGATCACGACGGATGAAGCCTTCACCCGCGCCTCCGGCCCGATCAAGAAATTCATGGGCGCGCACACGCGCAGCGAAGATCTTTCGCTGTTCGTCGATATGGCGAAAGTGCCCGCGCCCGCGAGCGCCGAAACCGCCCCGCTGCAGGCCATTGTTCCGGCCTTCATGATCTCGGAATTGAAGCGGGCATTCGAGATCGGCTTCCTGTTGTTCGTGCCGTTCCTGATCATAGACATGGCGGTGGCTTCGATCCTGATGTCCATGGGCATGATGATGCTGCCGCCGGTGGTGATCTCGCTGCCGTTCAAGCTGATTTTCTTCGTACTGGTCGATGGCTGGCGGCTGGTCGCAGGCTCGCTGGTCGCCAGCTATGGCGCCGGCATCACGCAATAACGAGGTACTTGGTCAAGTTGACCAAGTACCTCCAAGCCTCTAGATTTTGGTCCATGGCCAAACAGGTAAATCTCTACGAGGCAAAAACGAACCTTTCCCGGCTCGTCGAAGAGGCTGCCGAAGGGAAGGAAATTGTGATTGCGAAAAACGGCAAACCGCTCGCGCGCCTTGTCCCCGCGGCTTCCAAGACAAGGAGCCGCCGGTTGGGCGCTTCCAACCACCGTTTCCTGGAGGCCGTCCCTCGGGAAATTGCCGATGCCGAAGTCGCCAAGGAATTTGAAGACAGCGAAATTTGGCCCAATACCTGATCGACAGCCATATTTTTCTCTGGGCTATCGATTCCCCGGAGCGCCTGCTTGCGCCGGAGCGTAAGACGCTGTGCGACACAGACAACGATATCGCGGTCAGCGTTGCGACGTTCTGGGAACTTTCGATCAAACTCTCGAAAGACTTGCTCGCGCTCGGCCCAGGGAAAGCAGCAATCAGCGGCGATTATTTCGCCAAGCATGCGCGCATTGCAGGCTTCAGGGTCCTCGCCATCGAGCCTCCTGAGGCCGAATATATGCGCCGGTTGCCGAGACTGCATGGCGACCCGTTCGATCGGCTGCTGATAGCGCAAGCCTTGCTCGGTGGACGCGTGCTGATGACGCGCGATGCAATTTTTGCACGCTATCCGGGCGTGCAGATCTTCGTTCCCTAATCGTCCGCCTCAATTGCATTCGCAATAAGGTTTGACACGCCAGAAATAGTTTCATAGTTGTAAAATTATGAAATCTATTCAGGCCGTGACGGCTTTGTCCGCTTTGTCGCAGGAAACCCGCCTCGCCATATTCCGGCACCTTGTGGCCGGGGGCCCCGATGGCCGGCCCGCCGGCGCCATTGCGACGCGCCTGAAGGTGCCCGCGCCGACCATGTCCTTTCATCTCAAGGAACTGGAGCATGCCGGACTGATCACACAAAGGCGTAAGGGCCGCAGCATCATCTATGCGGCCAATTACGCGGCGATGCGCGCGCTGTTGTCGTACCTGATGGAAGATTGCTGCGGCGGGCGCCCGGAAATCTGCGACATCGATGTAAAGTGTTGCGCGGCATGAGCGAAACGCGGCCCTACAATATTTTGTTTCTGTGCACCGGCAATTCGGCGCGCTCCGTTCTTGCCGAGGCCTATCTGAATTCCGCCGCGGGCGATCGCTTCCGTGCCTTCAGCGCGGGCAGCCATCCCAAGGGCGCCATTCATCCCATGACGCTCGATACGCTGAAGATCGCCCATCTGCCCATCGAGGGATTGCGCTCCAAGAGCTGGAATGAGTTCGCAAGCCCCGACGCACCAAAAATGGATTTCGTCGTCACGGTTTGCGATTCCGCGGCCGGTGAAGTGTGCCCGGTCTGGCCCGGCCAGCCGATCACGGCCCATTGGAGTTTTCCCGATCCTGCCGCGTTCGAAGGACGCGAAATCGAACAGCGGGCCTTCTTTCTCGACGTATTCCGGCAAATCCGAAACCGGCTCGATATATTGCGCAATCTTCCGCTCGCCCGGTTGGGACGGCTGGCGGTGAAACACGAACTCGATGACATCGGCCGAAATCCCGGTTGAGGCGCAACCCTTGCTCCGCCGCATGGCTGTGGAAGCGCTGGGAACGGCGGCGCTGCTCGCGGCGGTGGTCGGCTCGGGCATCATGGCGGAGCGCTTGACGCAGGACGTTGCGCTCGCGCTGCTCTGCAACACCATGGCGACGGCGGCGATGCTGTTCGTGCTGATCGTGGGTTTTGCGCCGCTATCGGGCGCGCATTTCAATCCTGCCGTGACGATAGTGGCGCTGCTGCGGCGGCAAACAAATCTCCGCATCGCGTTGCTTTACGTCATGGCGCAAATTGCTGGCGCCATCGCGGGTGTGTGGCTCGCCCATGCGATGTTCGGTGCGCCGCTCTTCGCTTGGGGGCTCAAAACCCGCGCGGGTTTCGCGCAAAACCTGTCGGAGGCGGTCGCGACATTCGGTCTGGTTCTGACAATTGCCGGCGCATCGGGCAGAAGCCGCGAAACCATTGCGGCGGCGGTCGCGCTTTATATCGGCAGCGCGTATTGGTTTACCGCCTCCACATCCTTTGCGAATCCCGCCGTGACACTGGCGAGAAGCCTGACACCCAGCTTCGCCGGCATTCGCCCGGTGGATGCACCAGCCTTCATCGCCGCACAATTGCTAGGCGCGTTGCTGGCGTTCTTGGTGAGCCGGTTCCTGTTTCCCGCGCCCGCAAAAAGCCACCAAGCCTGAATTACCAGCGGCGGCTGGCGCGTTTGTTGCGGGCGATTTCGCCCGGTGACATCGGTTCGGTCAGATAGAGCACGCCGTCTTTTTCTTCGATCGCGAGCCGATCCAAACCCTTGCCGAGGCACGGCCCGCTGTAACAGGCGCCCGTTGCAAGTTCGAACCGCGCACCATGTCCCGAGCAGACGAGATATTTCTTGTCCTCGGTCAGGAAATGATTGGGAAAAGTTTCGAGCGGAATGAATTGGTGCGGGCAGGAATTGATATAGGCATGAAACGTACCCTTGGTGCGCACGATGACGATGTCCAATTCCTCGTCGCCCTCGCCCAGTACGACGTTCCAGGTTCCCGGATCTTGCAAGGCTTCCGTGCGGCAGAGGAAGACCGCCGTCACAGCCCGCCCATCTTGCAGATGCGCTTCCATTCGTCCGCCGTTACCGGCTGGACCGACAGCCGCGAATATTTCACCAGCACCATATCGGCAAAAATGCGATCGGCCTTGATCGCGGCGAGCGTCACGGGTTTGGGCATGTCCTTCACCGCTTTCACATCCACCAGGCCGAAGCGGCCGGTTTCGTCGGTGGGATCCTTGCGGTATTCGCCGATCACTTCGACAATGCCCACGATCTGCCGCTCATCGCCCGTGTGATAGAAGAAGCCGAGGTCGCCTTTCTTCATGGCCTTCATATTCTTTGCGGCCTGGAAATTGCGCACGCCGCTCCAGGGTTCGCCCTTGGCGCCGCGTTGCTTTTGCTGCTCCCAGGAAAACGCGTCGGCTTCGGTTTTGAACAGCCAATAGGCCACAGCTCACCTCACTTCCGGCTTCAAGGGGCGCGACAGCAACAGTTCCGCCGCTTCCGCCACGGCAAGTTTGCCGGCGAGAACGGCGGCGACACCTTCGGCAATGGGAAGCTCGACACCGTGGCGGCGCGCCCGCGCGACCAAGGCGGGTGCGGTCGCGGCACCTTCGGCAAGCGGGTGACCGGCGCCCGAAATGTCGGCGAGGCGCGCGCCTTTGCCGAGCGCCACCCCGAGCGAGAAATTGCGCGAGCTGAGACTGGTTGCGGTCAGCACCAGATCGCCAAAACCGGAAAGCCCCATCAGCGTTTCGGCGCGTGCGCCCAAAGCTGCCCCCAACCGCATCAGCTCGGCGAACCCCCGGCTGATGGTGGCCGCGCGCGCGCTTTCGCCCAGGCCTGCGCCCTCCACCATGCCGCAGGCGATGGCATAGACGTTTTTGGCGGCACCGCCCAAAGCGACGCCCACCACATCTTCGCTGACATAGGGCCGGAACCAGCTTTGCGACAGGCTGGCCTGAAGCCTCACCGCGATGCTTTCGCGCGCTGCGATGGTGACGGCGGTCGGCAGCCGGCGCGCCACATCGCGCGCGAATGAGGGGCCTGAGAGTATGGCCGGTGCCGCATCGGGCAAAACATCGGCGAGCACCTCGTTCAACAACAGCCCACTGCCGGTTTCGATGCCCTTGGCGCAGAGTACCACCGGGGTTTTGGGCTTCAGCACCGGGCGCAGGCTGGCAAGTACGCCGCGCAAATGCTGTGCCGGGGCGACCAGCAGCACCGCCTCCGCCTCGCCGGCCCGGGCGATGTCAGAGGTGGCTTCGATATTGGCGGGAACTTGGACGCCGGGCAGGAACAGCGTGTTCTCGCGCCTCTTGGCGAGGGAGTCCGCCACCTCGCTTTCGCGCGCCCACAGCAGGACCTTGCCGGTGCTGCCGGCCGCGACAATCGCCAAAGCCGTGCCCCAAGCGCCTGCGCCCACCACGGCGATGGCATCAAAGGACGAGCCCATATTTCGGTCTGTGACGGAAGCGAGCGGCATGGAACGGCACGGCTTTTGGGGGATTATGTCGGGAGTCCAGGCTTATAGCCGAAAATGAGGGCCGCATCGCGCTCCCTTCTTTCCGCCATAAAATTTTTCTAGAAGGATCGCCATGCGCAGGTTCCGTAGATCCAGCCTTCTTGCAGCCGTCGCGGCGATTGCCCTGGCGTCGCCTTTGTATGCGGCTTCGCCCGCCCATACCGGGGCTGGGCCTATCCTGGTGCATTTCTCGGAAGCCGAGAAGGCAGACCTGAAGCGGATTTCCGCGTATCTCAACACGATCAAATCGGTGCAGGGCCATTTCACCCAGGTGAATGCCGACGGCAAGACCGAACAGGGCACCTTTTATTTGAAAAAGCCGGGCCGTATGCGGTTCGAATATCAGAAGCCCAATCCCAATCTCATCATTGCCGATGGCACCACGGTTGCGGTGGAGAATGCCGATCTGAAGACCACCGATCGCTATCCGCTGGTCAATTCGCCGCTGCGGTTGCTGCTGAGCGAAAATATCGACCTCACCACCGATTCGCATGTCTCTGCGTTGAAACGCGAGCAGGGCGCGATCTCGGTGACGGCCCGCGAGAACAGCGCGGTGGCATCGGGCAGTATCACGCTCACATTGGCGGATTCCGGCGGCAGTCTCGAACTGCGTCAGTGGGAAGTGGTCGACGCGCAAGGGGCGCACACGACGGTTGTGCTCAACGATGTGCGCGAAACGGCCGACATTCCGGCGCGGCTTTTCGTCATCGAAGATCTGAGCCCGTTCAAAAAGAATGGGCGCTGAGCTTCACGCCTTGCTGTGCGCGGGCACCGGGCTCTAACATCCTTCCATGTCTCCACGTCTTCCGATTGTCGGCATTGTCTGCGACCGCAAGAAAGTCGGCGACCACGCCTTCCACATGGTGGGCGAGAAATATATCGATGCCGTGCGCGAAGGCTCGGGCGCGCTGCCGCTGTTGATTCCGGCTTTGGCGCCGCCTCTGGCCGTCCATGATATCCTCGCCGCAGTCGATGGGCTGCTTTTTACGGGTTCCACGTCCAATGTCGCGCCGCATCGCTATGGCGGTCCCGAGCCCCGGCGCCACACGCTGCTGGATGAGGCGCGCGATGCGACGGCGCTTCCTTTGATGCGCGGGGCCGAAGCGGCCGGCGTGCCGATGCTCTGCATCTGCCGCGGGTTCCAGGAGCTGAACGTGGCTTTCGGCGGCACGCTGCATCAGCATCTCCATGAGATAGGTTTCAACGACCACAACATGGGCAACCGCAAGGACAGTCTCGAAGAGCAATATGGCCCGGTGCACGATGTGCGCATGGCGCCGGGCGGGCTTTTGGCCGAGATGCTGCCCCAATTCGCGCCGGGCGACAGCTTCGCGGTCAACTCGCTGCATGGGCAGGGTATCGACCGGTTGGCTCCATCCTTGCGCATCGAAGCCGAAGCACCCGACGGTGCCATCGAAGCGGTCAGCCGGGACAGCGCGCCGGGTTTTCTTTTCGGCGTACAATGGCATCCCGAATGGCGGCACGGCGAAAATCCCGTCAGCCGCGCGATCTTTGCGAGCTTTGGCGAGGCGCTGAGATTGCGAGCCCAGCAGCGCGAAAGCGAACCGGCAGGGCTTGCGGCAAAATAGCCGCTGTATCCATTTGATACACAAACCGTCGCATTGTCACATTGGCGGCCTGTAAAATTCATCAACCGCTAATTGGTGCCGTGGCAAAACATTCGCCTCACAGCGATGCCACGAGTATGATCGAACCCATTCGTCTTTTGGGCTTTGCCTTCGCCAGCGCCGATCTTCTTTTCGAGATCGACCGCGAAGGTACAATCCTGTTCGCCGCCGGTGCGATCAGCCTGTTTTCGGCCGATCCCAAACTCAAGGGCCGCAGCGCTGCGGAGCTGTTCCAACCGAGCGAGCACTCGCACTTCGTCGACACCGTTCGTGGGCTTGGTCCCGGCGGCCGTGTGGGTCCTTTGCCGACGCTCCTTGCTTCGGGTGAAAAGGCATCGCTTTCGATGTGCTTTCTGCCGCAAAGCGACCGCATCTCCTGCACGCTGGTGAAACCCGGCAAACGCGGCTCGATCGGCGGTGGGGCCAAGGACGCGGAAACAGGCCTGGCCGACAAGGACGCGTTCCTCTCCGCTGCCGCAGAAAATGCCGGAAGCCGCGGCGCCATGGCAATGGTGAATGTGCCCAATTTGCCTGATGTCTGCGCCAAGCTGTCGGCGCCGGACGCAGCCAAGCTGATGGCGGGTATCGGCGCCAATATCAACGCCATGGGTGCCCTGATCGCGGCGCGGCTTTCCCAGACCCGCTTCGGCGTGGTGACGGAAGATCCGCACGGGGCGCGCAATCTTGCCCAAAGAATTCAGGACGCGGCGCGGGAACGCGGCGTGGGCAGTCTTCAGGTACAGGAGGTGCTGCTTTCGCTGAAGGGGCGCAATCTGACCCCGGAACAGACCGTGCTGGCGTTGCGCTACGCGGTGATGCGCTTTACCGATGGCACGCTGAAAGCTGTGTCGAGCGCCGATCTCGCCGAGACCTTCGACAGGATGATGGAAGAAACAATTGCGCGCGCCCAGACCTTCAACACCACCGTGGCGGATGGCGCTTTCGATCTCGCGTTCGAACCCATTGTCGATCTGAAGACCGGAACGCCCTCGCATTACGAAGCGCTCACCCGTTTCCAGGAAGGCCAAAGCCCCGCGGAGACCATCAAATTCGCCGAGGATCTGGGTCTGATGGACGCCTTCGATGTGGCGGTGGCGCTGAAGGCCTTCGCGATACTGGAGGCCAATTCGGCCATCACCGCTTCAATCGCGATCAATGTGTCGGGCCGCACATTCGCCGATCCGTCGGCCTTTGCCGCGCTCGCGGGCCTGCTGAGCAAGAAGCGTGCATTTGCCAAGCGCGTTCTTGTCGAGATTACCGAAAGCGCGGAAGTGCCCGACATCGCGGCCGCGGATAAGGCGATCCAGAGTTTGCGCCAGATGGGCTATCGCGTTGGCATTGACGATTTCGGAGCCGGTGCGGCCTCGCTGCAATATCTGCACGGCTTCACCATCGATTTCGTGAAAATGGACGGCAGCGTGATTCAGCGCATGGGCAAATCCCCCCGCGAGGACGCGCTGTTGAAAAGCGTGCTCACGACCTGCGCGGAACTCAAGATCGAGACGGTTGCCGAATGGATCGACAGTCCCGAAAAGCTGCAGCGCTGCCGCGATATCGGGTTCCATTGCGGCCAAGGCCGCCATTTCGGACCGTCGCTCACGGAACTTCCCCAATCGTCGCACCTGCGCGTCCGGCGCAAGGGTGAAACCGTCAGCTGGGGCTGACCGGACAAACCTGCTCTTCTTCGGCGACCGGCTTCGGATACAATCTGCGCTCCCGTGAATTCGTTTGCGCCGATCCGAGGAACATCAATGGCCCGCGTGAAGAAGGCTCCGCCGACATCCGGCAATCCGCACGGCAATCGACAGACGCAGCATTGGCGCGGGCTGGACGCCGCGCACCATATCCATCCCTTCACCCAGACCGAGGCGCTGAACCGCGAGGGCGTGCGGGTGATCACCCGCGGCAATGGAATCTATATTTGGGATTCGGATGGGAAGAAGCTGATCGACGGCATGTCCGGCCTGTGGTGCATGCAATTGGGCTATGGCAACACA
>DATARE010000407.1:0-4209 GCA_036264295.1 Micropepsaceae bacterium
AGCATTGAAACCTTCGCTGTTAGCGCGGCGCGGCCACACGCATGGACGCATCCGTTTAACCAATTTCGGCAATTTTCCCGGGCAAGCGCCACGCCCTTGGGCCAGTGCCTCGCCGCCGGGCCGCGTGCATGGTCTTTTCCGGGTGCTTCGCGCTAATTTGGCATCATGCGAAACGCTTTCGAGACGTCCGACCAGCTGATGCAGCAGGCGCAAAGACTCGCGCAAGCCGGGGATTTGGCTGGCGCGGCGGAACTGTGCCGAGCGGTCGTCGCGCGTCCTCAGCCAAGTTTCCACGCACTGTTCATGCTGGGAACAATCGAGAGCCATTTCGGCCGGTTTGAAGAGGCAGAAACACAACTCCGGCGCGCCATCGCTATCAACCCACGCTCGCCCGAAGCCCTCACCACTTACGGCAACGCCCTGCTGGAAGGAAAAAAGCCAGCCCTTGCCATCGATGTTCTCGGCAAGGCGCTGTCGCTGCAACCGCAGAATCCCTTTGCACTGCTTTACCGCGGGCTCGCGCTAGCGGAGACCAAGCAATATGAGAATGCCCTGAAAGATTTCGACCGGGTTTTGCGCATCGATCCAGTATCGATATACGCGCTCCACAACCGCGCCAATGTTCTCATCGCGCTTAAGCGGCACAGCGAGGCGCGCGCGAGCGTCGAGGCGGTGCTGCGGCTTGCGCCGAGCTATGTCCCGGCGCTTGCCAATTGCGCGGTTCTGCTGACCGAGGAAAAAAATTTCGCCGGTGCCCTGTCAATTCTCGACCGCGCCTTGGCCACAGAGCCGAACAATACCGACCTCGTGAACGCGCGAGGCCGCGCGCTTATGGGTCTGAACAAACATGCCGCGGCACTGGATGATTTTCGAAAAGTTATCGCGCAGAAGCCCGCGAGTGCCGACGCCCATCTGAATTGCGGCAACATGCTCATGGAGATGGATCGGCTCGACGAAGCGTTGGAAGCCTACGAAACAGCGATTGCAGTCGAGCCCGGTTATGCGCCGGCATTGCTGATGCGCGCGAACATTCTGCAACATCTGGGCAGGCCTGGCGAAGCTTTCGCTGCTTACGACAAGGCTGTCGCGGCCGAGCCCGACTATGCGGAAGCGCGCTATCATCGCGGTTCTGCGCTGCTGCTGCATGGACGCTTCGCCGAAGGCTTGCGCGATTTCGAGCACCGGTGGAAGGTCGCCGACCGCGGCTTCGACCGTCCCAAGCTGAACGGCGAACCATGGCGCAACCAAGACCTTAGCGGACGAAGCATTGTCGTTTATTCCGAACAGGGTCTGGGCGACACGATCCAATTCGCCCGTTTCCTGCCCCGCCTCACCGAACTCGGGGCGCGCGTGACCTTTCTTTGCCATGCGGGATTGGTGCGATTGCTACGGCCCCTGGCCACCTCTATGGAAATTACGGCTTTTTCTCCGGCAGACACCAAATTCGATTTCCAATGCGCGTTGATGAGTCTGCCCGAGCGTTTCGGTGTCACGATCGATGATCTTGCAGGACCCGCTCCCTACGTCTTCGCGGAAAAGACGCTTATCGAAGCTTGGCGCGAGAAGATCGGCAGTCACGGCTTCAAAGTGGGGATTTCCTGGCAAGGAAATCCTGCCGGTCTGATCGATAAGGGCCGTTCCATACCCTTGGCGAAATTCCATGCCCTCGCAACTGTCCGCGGGGTGCGCCTTATCTCGCTCCAGAAGACGCATGGGCTGGATCAGCTCGCCACTCTCCCGGCGGGGATGAAGATCGAAACGCTGAGCCCGTTTGACGAGGGCGAGGATGCCTTCATCGATAGCGCGGCCATCATGGAGAATCTCGATCTGGTGATTACTTCCGACAGTGCGCCCGCGCACCTTGCGGGGGCGCTCGGAAAACCCTGCTGGGTGGCACTCAAGCACGTGCCGGATTGGCGTTGGATGGCCGAAGGCAGCGATAGTCCCTGGTATCCGTCCTTGCGTCTTTTCCGGCAGCCTGCGCGGGGTGATTGGGACAGCACCTTCGCTTCTATTGCCGAGGCGTTGGGCTGCGCGGCGCAAGGGGAAGGCACATCATGAATCCGTCGGTCCTGGTATCTTGGGGAGAACTGATCGATAAGGTCACGATTCTCGAAATCAAACAGGAGCGGCTGACCTCGGAAACAGCCCTTGCCAATGTGCGCCATGAGCTCGCGCAGCTCTCCGGGCTTGCGCAACAGGCCGCAAGTCTCCATCCCGAGATCGCGCGCCTGAAAAGCGAGTTGAAAAACGTCAACGAGAGGCTGTGGCAAATCGAAGACGAGATTCGCGACAAGGAGGCAGCGAAAAGCTTCGATGCGGAGTTCATCCGCCTGGCGCGCGCCGTCTACCACAACAACGATGCCCGCGGCCGCTTGAAGCAAGAGATCAATATCCTGTTGAAATCCTCCATCACCGAAGAAAAGCAATATTCGCGCTACTGAGGCCTGCCGCTTGACGCGGGGTCTGCTGGGGTGCTCCGTTCCCCCATGGGAAGAGCCACGGGACGCTTGCTGACGAAGATTATCGTGCTCGGCGCCATCGGATTGGTGGTGATCGGGATTTACCGGGTCGAGCAGCGCTGGACCTCTGCGCCGGAATCGCCGGGTGTTGTGTACGTCAACCCAGGCTTCAATACGCCCTCTCCCGCCCCTCGAACGCCTTAGCGCGCGGCCGCGGCCTCGTGTATAAAGCCGACACTGCGCATGAACGGTCGAAGGAGGGAATGATGGCGGAGAATAACGTCCCGCGGCGGAATTTTTTGAAAGGGGCCGGCGCTACCGGTGTTGCGGCCGCCACGGCGCTCGCCGGCGGTCTTCCCCGCCCGGCAGAAGCGCAGACCGCGATCGCGCAATCTGCAGCGCCAACGCCAGAACCCTTGCTCACTTTGACCGCCGATGAGGCGGCGTTCTTTTCGGCGGTGTACGACACCATCATACCGGCGGACCGCCTTTCCCCATCAGGCACGGATTGCGGCTGCGTCACCTATATCGACCGCCAGCTTGCGGGCGCCTGGGGCAATGGCGCCAAACTCTACCGCAATGGGCCTTTCCTTCCAGCCAAGCCGCACCATGGCTATCAGCTGCCGCTGACGCCGCGCGAATATTTCGCCGCCGGAATCAAAGCCGCCAATGCTTGGACGGCAAAGACCTATGGCAAAAGCTTCGACCGCCTTTCGGCCGCAGACCGCAACGCAGCAATGACGGCAATGGAAAAGGGTGAAGCAAAATTCGAAGGGTTCGATGCGCAGCCATTCTTCGAAGCGCTGCTGCAATCGGCCATGGAAGGATTCTTCGCCGATCCGATGTATGGCGGGAACCGCAACAAGGCTTCCTGGCGCATGGTGGGCTATCCCGGTCTGCCCGCGACCTGGGGCTCGAAGGCCGAAGCGTTGCGCGGCAAGAAAATCGCCATCGAACCGCAATCCATCGCCGATTTTTCGTAAGACCAGAGGCGCACAATGGCTCCGAGAAAACTGAAGCAGGTCGATGCGGTAATGGTCGGCATGGGCTGGACCGGCAGCATCATGGCCCGCGAATTGACGAAGGCTGGCCTGAACGTCGTCGGCCTCGAACGCGGCGCCTACCGTGCGCCGGCGGAAGATTTCGCCCTGCCCGGCATTCGCGACGAGCTGAAATACCGTCTGCGCCTGCAGCTGATGTTGGACAACGGCACGGAAACCATCAGCATGCGGCACACCCCTGACGAGGACGCACTGCCCATGCGCCGTTGGGGTGCCTTTCCGCTGGGCGATGGTGTTGGGGGCGCGGGCACGCATTGGAATGGCGTCACATGGCGCAATCTGCCGAGCGAATTCGTGCTGCGTTCGCACCTGGAACAGCGCTATGGCAAAGGCGCCATTCCCGCCGACCTGACGGTGCAGGATTGGGGCGTCACCTATGAAGACCTGGAGCCGTATTATGAACGGTTCGAGAAGCTCTGCGGCACGTCCGGCCGGGCCGGAAATCTGCGTGGCCAAATTCAGGAAGGCGGCAATCCGTTCGAGGGCCCGCGTCAATCCGATTATCCCAACAAGCCGCTGGTGATGTCACAGGCGGGGCTGATCTTCACGGAAGCTTCGAAGAAGCTCGGCTTTCACCCCTTCCCGACACCCTCATCTAACAACAGCGCCGCCTATACCAACATCGAAGGGCAGACGCTGGGTGCGTGCCAATATTGCGGCCATTGCGAATATTTCGGCTGCGAGTC